>NZ_JBLROA010000018.1:0-108829 GCF_047921505.1 Micromonospora sp. SL1-18
CGGCTCACTCCTCGCGCTCACTGGGCACCTCCGGCGATGACCTCGATGGACGCGCGGCGCTCCGGACGCAGGGTGGTGGCGGCGGCCTGGACCTGCTCCTCGGTCACCTCGCCGACCAGCCGGGGCAGCTCGTTGAGCAGGCCCGGCTCGCCGCGCTGTTGCTCGAGCACGGCCATCCGTAGCGCCCGGCCGAGCACCGCGTCGGTGTCCCGCAACAGGTGGGTGGCCATCCGGGCCTGGGTACGCGCCAACTCCCCCGCGGTCAGCCCGTCGGTGGCAAGCCGGTCCAGTTCCTCGTCGATGGTGCGCAGCACCTTGTCCACGTCCCCGGCCGGCGGCAGGTGGGCCTGGAGCAACAGCGCGGTGGGGTCGCGCACGTCGAACGGGTCGCCCATGAAGCCGAGGTAACCGCCGAGGCTGGTGACCGTGCGGTCCCGCTGGACCAGCCGCTCGACCAGCCGGGACGCGTCCCCGTCGGTGAGCACCTCGGCCAGCACCACGTACGGCAGGTAGCCGGCGAAGTCGGTCACCGGGTCGGGCACCCGCCAGGCCCCGGCCACCGCCGGCAGCGGCGCCAGCTTGTCGGTGTACGAGGTGCGCCGCTCGGCGGTCAGTTCCGGCTCGGCGAAGTCGGGCCGCGCCGGGGCGGGGCGGGCCGGCACGTCCCCGAAGTGTCGCTCGATCAGCGTGGTCGCCTCGGCCACGTCGATGTCCCCGCTGACGGCGAGTACCGCGTTGCCGCTGGCGTAGTAGCGCCGGAAGAAGTCGGCGGCGTCGGCGACGGTGGCCGACTCCAGGTCGTCGAAGGAACCGTAGCCGTCGTGCGCGTTGGGGAAGGTGTCGAACATGACCGGCGGCAGGGTCAGCCAGGGAAAACCGCCGTACGGCCGGTTGAGCACGTTGACCCGGATCTCCTCCTTGACCACGTCGACCTGGTTGCGCAGGTTCTCCTCGGTCAGCCGGGGGCCGCGCATCCGGTCGGCCTCCAGGAAGAGCGCCCGTTCCAGCGCGTTGCTCGGCAGGGTCTCGAAGTAGTCGGTGTAGTCCAGGTGGGTGGATCCGTTGAAGGTGCCGCCGGCACCCTGGACGTGCCGGAAGTGGGCCAGCTTCTCCAGGTTCTCCGAACCCTGGAACATCAGGTGCTCGAAGAGGTGGGCGAAGCCGGTGCGGCCCTCCGGCTCGGACCGGATGCCGACGTCGTAGACCACCGCCACCCCGATCACCGGAGCGCTGCGGTCGGGGGTGAGCACCACCCGCAGGCCGTTGTCGAGGGTGAACCGCTCGACCGGGTACTTCGTCGCTGGAATTGTCGCTCTGCGCGTCGGCACGAGTTTGACCCTAACGCGTCGACACCGCCCGCACCGCCGGTGTGGCCCGGCATTCCGGCCGTCCCGGATCGTGGATGGGTCTTGACGCCGCTCCCCAGCTGCACCCACTATCCCTATCAAGTAAGTAGGAATACTGTGGATTGGACGCACGATGAGACGTCTCCCCTTCCGCCGGCTGGTCTCGCTGGCCACCCTCGCCGTGATCGGCACGGCCACTCTGGGCACCACGGCGGCCTGCGGCGACGACACCGACGCCGCCGGCGGCTCCGATCCGGTGACCCTGCGCCTCGGCTACTTCCCGAACATCACCCATGCGCCGGCCGTGGTCGGGGTGGAGAAAGGGATCTTCGCCGAGAAGCTCGGCAGCGACGTCAGGCTAGAGACGAAGACCTTCAACGCCGGCCCGGCCGCCATCGAGGCGCTCTTCTCCGGCGCGCTCGACGCCACATACCTCGGTCCGAACCCGACCGTGAACGCCTTCTCCAAGTCCGAGGGCCAGGCGGTCCGGGTCGTCTCCGGCGCCGCCTCCGGCGGCGTCGCCCTGGTGGTCAAGCCGGGCATCACCTCGGCCGAGCAGCTGCGCGGCAAGAAAATCGCTACCCCGCAGCTCGGCAACACCCAGGATGTGGCGCTGCGCTACTGGCTCAAGGAGAAGGGCCTGACCACCACCAAGGAGGGCGGTGGCGACGTGAAGGTGGTCCCGCAGGAGAACGCGCAGACGGTGGAGACCTTCGTCAGCGGCGCGATCGACGGCGCCTGGGTGCCCGAGCCGTACGTCTCCCGGCTGGTCAACGCCGGCGGCAAGGTGCTGGTCGACGAGCGCGACCTGTGGCCGGACCGAAAATTCGTCATCACCAACCTGATCGTCAGCACCAAGTTCCTGAAGTCCCACCCGGAGGTGGTGAAGAAGCTGGTCGAGGGGCAGGTCGCCGCGAACGACTTCGTCACCAGCAAGCCGGACGAGGCCCAGCAGGCCGTCTCCGACCACATCGGCAAGATCACCGGCAAGCCGTTGGACGTCAAGCTGATCAAGCAGGCCTGGCCCACGCTGGAGTTCACGAACGACCCGATCGCGTCCTCGCTGAAGACCGGCCTGGACCACGCGGTCGCCGTCGAGCTGACCCAGCCCGTGGACCTCACCGGCCTGTACGACCTGCGGTACCTCAACGAGGCGCTCAAGGCGCAGGGCAAGCCCGAGGTCACCCAGCCGTGACGACGACCACGACCACCCCGCGCGGCGCGACCGGCTCGGTCGCGCTGCGCGACGTGACCAAGGTGTACGGCCAGGGCGAGCACGCCGTCCTGGCCCTGGACGGGGTGTCGCTGGACGTCGCCCCCGGCGAGTTCGTCTGCCTGGTCGGCGCCTCCGGCTGCGGCAAGAGCACCCTGCTCAACCTGGTCGCCGGGCTGGACCGCCCCAGCGGCGGGTGGATCGAGCTGGGCGACGTCAACCCGGGCCTGATGTTCCAGGAGCCGGCCCTGTTCCCGTGGCTCACCGTTGAGGCCAACGTCGACGTGCCGCTCAAGCTGCGGGGACTGCCCCGGGACGAGCGCCGAGCGCGGGTCGCCGAGCTGCTGCGTACGGTCCACCTGGCCGACTTCGGCCGCAGGCGCCCGCATCAGCTCTCCGGCGGCATGCGGCAGCGCGTCGCGCTGGCCCGTACCCTCGCCCTGGACACGTCGGTGCTGCTGATGGACGAGCCGTTCGGCGCGCTCGACGCGATGACCCGGGACATCCTCCACGACGAGCTGGAACGGATCTGGTCCGAACGCCAGCTCACCGTGCTCTTCGTGACGCACAACGTACGCGAGGCGGCCCGACTCGCCGACCGGATCATCCTGCTCTCCAGCCGACCCGGCCGGGTCATCTGGTCCACCCGGGTCGACGTGCCCCGGCCCCGGCGGATCGACTCACCGGAGGTCGCGACCATCGCCGCCGAGGTCACCGACCGGCTGCGTACGGAGGTGGGCCGTCATGGCCAGTGACACGCTCGCCGGGTCTTCGCGTACCCCCGCGGAGATCACCGGGCTGGATGCGCTGGAGATCGCGGGCCGCGCGCACGGCCCGGGCCGATTGCGCCGGGCCTGGTCCACGCTGTGGCCCAAGCTGGCCGCGCTGGCCCTGGCCATCGCCCTCTGGCAGGCCGTGGTGTGGACCGGCTGGAAGGACCCGTGGGCGCTGCCCGGCCCGGCGGTGGTCTTCACGGACCTCGGCGACTACCTGGTCAGCTCGGCGCTCTGGGACGGCCTGGCCACCACCGGCCGGCGGGCCGCCGTCGGCTTCGCCGCCGCGGTCACGGTCGGGCTGGTGCTCGGCCTGGCCGTGGCCCGGGTGAAGGTGCTGCGCGCCGCGCTCGGCTCGATGATCACGGCGCTGCAGACCATGCCGTCGATCGCGTGGTTCCCGCTGGCCATCCTGCTCTTCCAGCTCAGCGAGCAGGCGATCTTCTTCGTGGTGGTGCTCGGCGCGGCGCCGTCGGTCGCCAACGGCGTCATCCACGGCGTCGACTACGTACCGCCGCTGCTGGTGCGGGCAGGCCGCAACCTCGGTGCCCGGGGGCTCCACCTGTACCGGTACGTGATCGCGCCGGCCGCGCTGCCCGCCATCGTGGCCGGGCTCAAGCAGGGCTGGGCGTTCGCCTGGCGCAGCCTGATGGCCGGCGAGCTGCTGGTGGTCATCGCCACCCGGACCTCGATCGGCGCACAGCTCACCTACGCGAGGGAGCTCAGCGAGGCGCCCCGGCTCATGGCGATCATGATCGTCATCCTGTTGGTGGGGCTCGGCGTGGACGCCGCCTTCGGCGCGGCCGACAAGGCGATCCGCCGCCGGTGGGGCGTGCTGGACCAGGCCGGCGACTGACGCCGGGCCTCAACCCGCGGTGGCCCCGGCCGCTCGGCCAGGCGGGCTGTGCAGCTCGACCAGCCCGACCCGGGCGGAACCGGCGGAGGCCGGATGCCAGGGCCCGAACGCGACCACCATGGCGAGCGCCAGACCGAGTCCCGCGACCGCGAGGACCAGCAGCAGCTCGTGCGCCGCCCCCGAGTCGACCTCGCCCGCCATGGTCACCCCTTCCGCGCCCACCCGGCCTCTTCCCCAGATGCCAGCATCACCCGGGACGGACGCACGGATCTGTCGCCTTTCGGACGCCGCCGGCGCCGATCCCCGACGCAACGCGTGGTGACACAACAATTTCGGGGAAACTGCTGCCTCCACTGAGGTTGAGGCAGCAGTTTCCCCGATGTTGCGCATACCGGCGCCGGAGCGTGCCGGCGCCGGAAGGCGTGGGTCAGAGCGGGCGGATGTTCTCCGCCTGCGGGCCCTTCTGGCCCTGCGTCACCTCGAACTCGACCCGCTGGTTCTCGTCCAGCGTCCGGTAGCCGGACGACTGGATCGCCGAGAAGTGGGCGAAGACGTCGGCGCCGCCGCCGTCCGGGGTGATGAAGCCGAAGCCCTTGTCAGCGTTGAACCACTTGACGGTGCCGATGGCCATTTGTTCGTCTCCTCTGACGGAACGGTCCGGCCCACGCCTGTCGCGGGCCGGGATGTGGTGCGCCACCCGGCGCACCTGTCGCTGCTGGTCGCCCCGCCCGGAGCACTCCGGACACAACAAAGTGCGCCTGGGGCCACAATCCGCCAGGCGCACACAGAGTCTCTGGAAACCAAAACTGCAACGCCGCCAAAGGTATCACGGCTGGTGGGGCAGTTCGGCCTCGCTCGGAATTTCTGGCACGCCGGCGATCAGCGCGGTCAGCCCGTCGGCGTCGAGCAGGTCGGACGGACGGACGGTGACCCCGTCCTGGACGTAGTGGAAGGCGGCCCCCACCCGGTCGACCGGCACGCCGGCCAGCTCGGCCCAGGCCAGCCGGTAGACCGCGAGCTGCACCGCCGCTGCCTCGGCCTCCCGCCCGGTGGGCTGCCGGCCGGTCTTCCAGTCGACCACGTCGTACCGGCCGCCGGGGCGGGCGAAGACGGCGTCCATCCGGCCCCGGACCACCACGCCGGCGATCACGGTGGCGAACGGGACCTCGACCTCCACCGGCATCCGCTCGGCCCACTCGCTGGCCAGGAAGCGCTCCTGAAGCTCGGTGAGCGCCTCGTCCGGAGCGGCGTCGTCGTCCGCCGCGCCGGGCAGCTCATCCACGTCCAGCAGCCGATCGGCACCGAAGCGCTGCTCCAGCCAGGCGTGGAAGGCGGTGCCGCGCCGAGCGTACGGGTTGGGCTCGGCGGGCATCGGGCGGCGCAGCGTCCGGGCCAGGGCCACCGGATCGCGCCGCAGCGCCACCAGCTGGGTCACCGACAGGTGCCCCGGCAGCTCGACCTCGACCGCCTCCGCCCGATGGGCCAGTTCCGCCCGCTCGGCCAGCAGCAGGTCGGCCTCCCGCCGCCAGCGAGCCACCTCGGGATCGTCCCCCCGCCGCTCGCCGCCCTCGCCAGACCCGGCCCCGGCCCCGGCCGCCGACACGATCCCAGCCGCCGACGCGATCCCGGCCGCCGAGGCGATTCTGGTCACCGGCGCGGCCCCGGCCGCCGACGCGGTCCCGGGCGCCGACGCGATCCCCGTCCTGTCGTCCGCCGGCTCGGCTTCCGTCGCCTCGGTGTCGATTGTCGCGAGCCCGGCTGCCTCGCGGCGGGCCGCCTCGGGATCAGCGAGGTAGCGGCGGACCAGCGCGGCGGCCCCGGCCAGCGCCGGCCGGCGGGCGCCGAGCGGGTCGGCCGGCCACTCCGCCCGGAGCACCACCTCGGTGGTCGGGTTCACCGCGTCCCCGGCCGGCTCGGGCGCCCACTCGTCGACCAGGTGCCCGGCCGCGTCGGCCAGGCCGGCGTCGTGCACCTCGCGCAGGAACACCGAAGGGCCGCGGAACTTCTTCGTGCCCTCCCCCCACCAGTACCCGGAGCAGAGCAAGAGCCGCCGGGGCCGGGTCACCGCCACATACGCCAGCCGGCGCTCCTCCCGCTCGTCGTGCGCCCGCCAGGCGTCGGTGAAGTCCGCCAGCGCCCGAGCCACCCCGCGCTGGTCCTCCGCCCCGGCCAGGCCCAGCTCGGGCAGCCCGTCGGCGTCGCCGCGCAGCGGAAACGGCAGCACGCCCAACCCGCCCAGCCAGTGGTCGGAATTGCGGACCGGCCCCGGCCAGACCCCCCGGGTCAGCCCGGCCACCGCCACCACGTCCCACTCCAGCCCCTTGGCGGCGTGCGCGGTGAGGATCTGCACCGCACCCTCCACCACCTCGACCTCGCCCGGAGTCAGGCCGCGCTCCTCGTCCTCCGCGGCGGACAGGTAGGCGAGGAAACCGGCCAGGGTCGCGCCCGGCGTCTCGCCGCTGAACCGGGCCGCGACGTCGCCGAGCGCGTCCAGGTGCCCGCGGGCCAGACCCGCGTCGCCGGTGCCGTCCCGGCCGGCCCGGACCGCCACCTCCACGTCCAGGCCGATGGTCCGCTCGATGTCCGCGATCAGCTCCGGCAGGGACTGGTCCAGCCGGTAACGCAGCAGCGCCAGCTCCATCCCGTACGACCGCAGCCGGGCGTACCCCTCGGCGGAGTACGCCTGCGCCGGCCCGAGGTCGGCCAGCGCCTCGACCAGCGTGGCCTCGTCCAGCGCGTCCACGGTGATCTCCGGCCCGCCATCGCCGGCCAACTCCCGGCGGGCCTTCGCGATGGCCTTCGCCCTTCGGTGCAGGGCGACCAGGTCGCGCGGCCCGATCCGCCAGCGCGCGCCGGTGAGCAGCCGCAGCAGCGCCGCCCCGTCGGTGGGGTCGGCGAGCACCCGCAGCGTGCAGACCACGTCCCGGACCTCGGGGGTGTCCAGCAGGCCGCCCAGACCGACCACCTCGACCGGCAGGCCCCGGGCGCGCAGCGCCGACTCGATGGCGGGGATCTGGCTGCGCAACCGGACCAGCACGGCGGTGGTGGGTCGCCGGGGCACCGGGATGTGCTCAGGCAGCGCGTCCGGCATCCCGGCCACCCCGCGCCAGGCGGCGAGCACGCTGTCGGCGATCCACTCGGCCTCGTCGGCGTACGTCTCCAGGAGCGCACAGTGCACGGTGCCGGCGGCCTGCCCGCGAGGGCTGCGGTGCGGGATCGGGTCCTTGACGGTGAGCGCCGCGTGCAGTTCCGGCACCCGGGCGCCGGCCGCCCGCAGCGGCACCGAGAGCGCGTTGGCGACGCCGAGGATCTCGGGGCGGTTGCGCCAGCTCGTGGTGAGGCCGAGCACCTGGGCGGACGCGCCGTCGGCGCGGGCGAACTCGGCGGGGAACCGGTCCAGCGTGCCGGCGCTGGCGCCGCGCCAGCCGTAGATGGACTGACAGGGGTCGCCGACCGCGGTGACCGGGTGGCCGCCACCGAAGAGCGCGTTGAGCAGCACCACCTGGGCGTGGCTGGTGTCCTGGTACTCGTCGAGCAGCACCACCCGGAACCGGTCCCGCTCGATCACGCCGACGGCGGGGTGGTCCCGGGCCACCCGGGCGGCCCGGGCGAGCTGGTCGGCGAAGTCCATCGCCTCGAAGTCGTCCTTGCGCCGCGCGTACGCCCGCACCAGCGGCAGCAGCTTCAGCCGGGTCCGCTGGAGCTGCAACGCCTTCTTCACGTCGGCGTAGACCCGGCCGGGGCGGGTCTGCACCTCGGCGAAGAACCGGCCGGTCCAGGCCGCCAGCACGTCCGGCTCGACCAGATGCTCGTCCAGTTCCCCGGCGAGGGCCAGCACCGCGTCGGTGACGGTGCTGGGCATCCGGTCCACCTCGGACATGTCGCCGTCGTAGTTGCGCACGATCAGGTCGACGAGCTGCCAGCGGGACGCCTCGGTGAGCAGCCGGGTGGTCGGCTCGTACCCGGCGCGCAGCCCGTGCTCGGTGACGATCCGCCCGGCGTACGAGTGGTAGGTCGACACCGTCGGCTCGCCGGCCAGGGGATCGTCGTACGGGTCTCGGCCCCGCCGGCCCAGCCGGCGGATGAGCTGGTCGAGCCGGGTACGCACCCGGTGCGCCAGCTCGCCGGCGGCCTTGCGGGTAAAGGTGAGGCCGAGGACCTGCTCGGGCCGCACGTACTGGTTGGCCACCAGCCAGACCACCCGGGCCGCCATCGTCTCGGTCTTGCCGGAGCCGGCGCCGGCGACCACCAGCAGCGGCTCCACCGGCGCGGCGATGATCGCCGCCTGCTCCCGGGTGGGCGCCGGCAGCCGGAGCAGCTTCGCCAGCTCCACGGGCGTGTAGCGCGGCCCGGCGTCGGCGGTCCGCGGCGCCGGGGTCAGGCTGCTGAACAGGGTCGGCTGGGTCGTCACGGCGCCTTCTTCGTTCGCGACTGCGGGGCTCGCAAGACCGGCTCACTCCTCGCGCTCACAGGCGCCTTCTTCGTTCGCGACTGCGGGGCTCGCAAGGTCGGCTCACTCCTCGCACTCACGGGTTCTCCGTGGGTGGCTCGACGACCTGTCGGCCCTGTCCGGAGACCGGGCAGCTGGTCCGGACCGGGCAGACCCGGCACTTCGAGTTGGCGACGGCAGCGAAGGTGGCGGCGGCCATCGTGTCCGCGGTACGCCGGACCAGGGCGGTGGCCCAACCGGCCTCCGGCCCTGCTCCGGTGGCGGCCTGCGTCTGCTCCTTGGCGTCCTTGGCGCTCGTGCCGAGCTGCACCAGCGCGGCGCCCCCGGACTCGTCGCCGAACTCGGCGAACGCCCCCGCCTCCACCGCCGCCTGGTACGCCCCGAGCTGCGGATGCTCGACCACCTCCCGCTCGGTGACCGCGGTCGACTTGCCGGTCTTCAGGTCGATCACCACGAGTCGCCCCTCGGCGTCCACCTCCAGCCGGTCCACCCGGCCGGCCAGCTCGACCGATCGGTGCGGGTCGTCGAGGCGTACCGCGAACTCGTGCTCGATGGCGAGCAGCCGGCGCGGGTTGCCGGCCAGCCAGCGCAGCAGCTTGTCCACCATGGCCTCGGCGCGGGCGCGTTCCGGCCCGACCATCCAGCGGGCGGCCAGCTCGATCGCGTCGAACCGGGCGGCCACGTACTCCAGCATGGTGGCCCGGTCGACGCTGGCGTCCTCGGCCAGCATCGCGGCGGCGTGCACCAGGTTGCCGACCCCCTGCGCGGCGCTGGCCGGGGCGCTGCCGCCGTGCCGTTCCAGCAGCCAGCGCAGGCTGCACCGCAGGGCGCTCTCCATCGCCGACGGGGTGACCCGGACCGGGTCGCCCTCGTCGACCAGCGGCCGGTCGTCGGAGAGGCCGCGCAGCCCCCACCAGTCGTCGGGGTGCGCGCCGGGCACCCCGGCGGCGGCCAGCCGGGCCAGCTCGGCCCCCGCCGCGTGCCGCCGGGTCGGCGGCGTGGCCGGGTCGGTGACCGCGGTACGCAGCTCCGCCACCAGCGCGGCCAGGGTGAGCCCGCGCGGCGGCAGGCTGACCGGGAGTACGGCCAGCGGCTCGTCCTGCGCTTCCTCGTCGCCGGCCGGCACCGGCCCGTCCGAGGCGCCCGACCCGCTCGGCGCGGCGCCCGCGCCCGGATCGGTCGACGGGGCGCCGTCCGTGCCGGGGGTGGTTCGCGGACCGGTGGGCCGGGGTGCCGGATCCGGGCTGGCCGGGGCCGCCCCGCCGCCGGTCGGGGGCGGCTCGGCGGCAGCCAGCTCGTGCAGGAAGCGGCTCGGCTGCTCCTCGTGGTCGTCGCCGCCCACCGCCGCCGAGGCAACCGCGGTGACCAGGAGCCGACGCCGGGCCCGGCTGACCGCGACGTGAAACAGCCGGCGCTCCTCGTCGAGCAGCGCCGAGGTCTGCCCGACCAGGCTGGCCCGGACCCCGGTCCCGTCGGCCCGGCCGGCGAGCACGTCGACCAGCCGCTCAGATCCGAGCAGGCTGCCGCGCAGCCGCAGGTCCGGCCAGACGCCCTCCTGCACCCCGGCGACCGCGACCAGGTCCCACTCCAGGCCCTTGGCCGCGTGCGCGGTGAGCAGGCGTACCGCGTCGCCCCGGTCGGCGCTGGCGGCCAGGGTGTCGGCCGGCAGGTCCTGGCCGAACACGTGGTCGAGGAAGACCTCGGTACGCGCGCCGGGCAGCCGGTCGGTGAACCGGGCCGCCGCGTCGAAGAGCACCAGCACCGCGTCGAGGTCCCGGTCGGCGGCCTCGGCCCGCCAGCGCTGGGCGGTCTCGTGCTCCCCGGTGGCCGCCCGGCCGCGCGTGATCGCCCCCGCCCAGCGCTCGGCCAGCCCGCTCTCCCGCCACACCGCCCAGAGCACGTCCTCGGCGGTGGCCCCAGGCTTGGCCGCAACCTGCCGGGCGGTCGCCAGCAGGTGCGCCACCGCCTGCGCGGGGGCAGCCCAGCGCCGCTCGATGGCGGCCAGCTCGGCCGGGTCGCGCAGCGCCTCGACGATCAGCTCACCGGAGGGGCGACGGTCGCCGGCGGCCAGCGCGCGCGCACGCAGCCCCTGACGCAGCCGCCGCTCGGCGAGCGGGTCGGCACCGCCCAGCGGCGAGTGCAGCAGGGCGACCGCCGCCTCCTCGTCCAACCGGTCGGGTTCGAGGGCACAGCGGAGCAGGAGCAGCAGCGGGGCCACTCCGGGCTGGAGGTGCAGCGGCAGGTCCTCGCCGTGCACCACGGTCGGCACGCCGGCGGTGTGCAGGGCGCGCCGCAACGACGGCAGTTGCCGGCCGGCGGAGCGGACCAGCACCGCCATCCGGGACCAGGGCACCCCGTCGAGCAGGTGCGCCTCGCGCAGGGCATGGGCCAGCCAGGCGGATTCGCTGGTCGCCGAGCGGAAGGTGCGTACCTCGACGGTGCTCGGCGGGGCGTCGGGCAGCGGGCGCAGCCGCCGGTGCGCCGCCGGCCCGCGCAGCCGGCGGGCCAGCCGGGTGGTCGCCGCCAGCAGCTCCGGGCCGGCCCGGTAGGACATCGCCAGCTGGACCTGCGCGGCGGGCGCTCCGGAGGAGGTGCGGAACCGGTGCGGGAAGGTGGTCACGCCGGCCGGATCGGTGCCGCGGAAGGCATACGTGGAGGAGTCCGGGTCGGCGAACGCGACCAGGGACTTGCCCCCGCCGGCGATGACGGCGAGCAGGTCGAGCTGGGCCGGGTCGGTGTCGGCCAGCTCGTCGACGTAGACGTGGGCCAGCCGGCGACGCTCGGCCGCCAGCAGCTCCGGATCGTCGCGCAGCATGCCGGTGGCGGCCCGGACCAGCTCGGCCGGGTCGTACGCGATCGAGCCGCGGTTGCTCACGTCGCGCAGGGCGAGGACGGCGACGTACTCCCGCAGGAAGCGGGCGGCGGCCGGCCAATCGGCGCGGCCCAGCTTCTCCCCCAGCCGGGCCAGCTCGACCGGGCCGACGCCCCGCTCGGCCGCGCGCATCAGCAGGTCGCGCAACTGCTGCGCGAACGCCCTGGTCCGCAGCGCCGGCCGCAGGTCCTCCGGCCAGTCGACCGGGTCGTCGCCCGGCTCCTCGCCGACCACGTCGAGCAGCTCACGAATGATCAGGTCCTGCTCGGGGCCGGTGAGCAGCCGGGGCGACGGCTCGCCCCGCTCGGCGGCGGCCCGGCGGAGCAGGCCGAACGCGTACGCCGGGAAGGTGCGGACCAGCGGCTCGCGGACCACCCGGGCGGGTCGGGTCGTGGTGCTGCTCGCCGCGGGCGGACTGCTGGCCGCCCGCCCGCCCGGGTGAAGTTGGCCGGCGCCGGCGATCCGCGCCTCGATCTGGTGGCGCAGGTCGGTGGCGCCGCGCCGGCCGAAGGTGAGCACCAGGATGCGCTCGGGGTCGACTCCCTCGGCCACCCGCGCGGCGACCGCCTCGATCAGGGTGCTGGTCTTGCCGGTGCCGGGACCGCCGACGACCAGCATCGGCCCGGCGGTGTGTGCGACCACCTCGGCCTGCCCCGCATCCGGCCAGCGCGACGGCGGGTGTGCGGCATCGCCCGTCGACCCTCCGGATCGCGGCTCCACTCCGGCCGGCCCTCCGGACCGGCCGACCCCCTGCCCCGCCCCGCCGTCGCGGCCGACCCCCGTCGCCGCCCCGCCAGGCCGGCGCACCAACCGGAACGCCTGCATCCCCCACATCCCACCACGCCCCTACGACACCCCCCGTCCCCCACCCGCCCCCAGCTCACGTCGATCATGAAGTTGTTGCCACGCCACCCCGACGCGCAGGGCAACAACTTCATGATCAACGCGGCGAGGTGGGTGGCGTCAGGCGAGGTGGGATTCGAGGAGGTCCAGGGCGGCGGGGACGGTGTCGGCGACCAGGAGGAGGTCAAGGCCCGCCGGCTTGACGAAGTGGCGGTCGGCGAGAGTGCCCAACCAGTCGAGCAGCGGGCGGTAGAAGCCGTCCGCGTCGACCAGCACCATGGGCTTGGCGTGCATGGCCAGGGTGGCGGTCGTCCACACCTCGAACAGCTCGTCGAGGGTGCCGAGCCCACCCGGCAGGGTGACGAACGCGTCCGACTTCTCGATCATCAGCGTCTTGCGGCTGGCCATCCCGTCGGTGATCAGCAGCTCGTCGGCGACCAGGTCGGCGACCTCCAGGTCGACCAGGGCCTGCGGGATCACGCCGAGCGTGTGGCCACCGGCGGCCCGCGCGCCGTCCGCCACCGCGCCCATCATGCCGACGCAGCCGCCGCCGCTGACCAGGATGTGCCCGCGCCGGGCCAGCTCCGCGCCGGTCTCGGCCGCCAGGTCCAGCCAGCGCTGGTCGAGGGTACGGGAGGACGCACAGAACACGCAGATCGCAGCCACCGGGGTCAGCCCTGCTCCGCCGGCCGCTCGGACGCGGCGTCGGCGGCCTGCTGGTCGGCGGCAGTCCGGGCGACCGCCTCCTCGCGGATCGCCTCCTGCTCGGCGGAGAGCACCGCCTCGGCCTCCACGATGTGCCGGACCGCCTCGTCGACGTCGTCGGTGAGGCAGATCAGCTCCAGGTCGGTCGGGCCGACCTTGCCCTCGGCGGCCATGCTGTCCCGCAGCCAGTCGATCAGGCCCCGCCAGTAGTCGAGGCCCATCAGCACCACCGGGAAGCGGGTGACCTTGCCGGTCTGCACCAGGGTCAGCGCCTCGAACAGCTCGTCCATGGTGCCGAAGCCACCGGGCAGCACGACGAACGCCTGCGCGTACTTGACGAACATGGTCTTGCGGGCGAAGAAGTAGCGGAAGTCGATGGCCAGGTCGACCCAGTCGTTGATGCCCTGCTCGAACGGCAGCTCGATGCCGAGCCCGACGGAGAGCCCGCCGGCCTCGCTGGCGCCCCGGTTGGCCGCCTGCATCACACCGGGGCCGCCGCCAGTGATCACCGCGTACCCGGCCCGGGCCAGTGCGGCGCCCAACTCCTCGGCCATCTGGCACTCGGGGCTGTCCGGCCTGCTGCGGGCCGAGCCGAAGACACTGACCGCCGGCGGCAGGTCGGCCAGGGTGTCGAAGCCTTCGACGAACTCCGACAGGATGCGCAACGCCCGCCAGGCGTCCTTGGTCTTCCAGTCACCCCGGCCGCGGGAGTCCAGCAGCCGCTGATCGGCGGTGCTGGTCGGGATGGCATGGTTGCGCAGCGTGACGGCACCGCGGTGCCGCTCTACGCGCGGGCCGTGGCCGGACTGCCGCCCGTTGCTCTGGCTCATGACGGCACTCCGCTGCGCTGCGTGCCGCCATGAGGCACCATCGCGCTGCGCTGATGATTCGCTCGCATGCGCTCGCTCATGGGGCCACCGTAGTGGAGCCACGGCGGCCGGGTGCGAAGGCCCGCGAGCCGGAAAAATTCTTGGCGATCTTGGGCAACTAATTCAGTCGCCCGTACGTCTTACTATTCACATACGGGGTATGCCCCGGCGCGCGCTATCGGGGAGGAGCCAGCGATGATCAGCAACACCGAGATGATCCGGATCCGCCGGCGGATGCGGCGACGGATCCGCGACGTGGTGGCCGAGCGCCGCCGTGCCCGCATGATGGAAACCCACAACGACCTCACCGGCGAGTCCGCCGAGCCGGACACCTCGCTGACGACGACCGTCTGACGCCGCGCCGGCACGATCTCGGGGGGCCGCGTCATCGACGCGAGCCCCCCGGTCGCGTATCCGGGCTCAGCCCGCGGCGAGCCAGCGGTGCAAGGTGGCCGCACCGTCGCGGATCTTGGTCAGCTCGACGTGCTCGTCGGGGTGGTGGGCCAGGTTCGGGTCGCCCGGGCCGAAGTTCAGCGCCGGGATGCCCAGGGCCGCGAACCGAGCCACGTCGGTCCAGCCCAGCTTGCCGACCGCGGCCGTGCCGACCGCGGCCAGGAACTCCCGCGCCGGCGCGGCCGCCAGCCCGGGCAGTGCGCCGGCCGCCGAGTCGGTCACCGCCAGCTCGAAGCCGGCGAACACCTCGCGCAGGTGCGCCTCGGCCCGCTCTGGCGTACGGTCCGGGGCGAACCGGTAGTTGACCTCGATCTCGCACCGGTCCGGCACCACGTTGCCGGCGACCCCGCCGCGGATGCGGACCGCGTTCATGCCCTCCCGGTAGTCGCAGCCGTCGATGGTGACCCGCCGCGCCTCGTACGCCGTCAGCCGCCGCAGCACCTCACCCGCCGCGTGGATGGCGTTCACGCCGTGCCAGGAGCGCGCCGAGTGGGCCCGTACGCCGGTGGTCGACACGATCGCCCGCATGGTGCCCTGGCAGCCGGCCTCGACGATCCCGTAGGTGGGCTCCAGCAGCACCGCGAAGTCGGCCTGGAGCCACTCCGGGTGGGCCTGCGAGACGAGCGTGAGCCCGTTGTACTGCGACTCGATCTCCTCGGCCTCGTAGAAGAAGTACGTGACGTCGTAGCGGGGGTCGGGCAGGGTCACCGCCAGGTGCAGCGCGAAGGCCACCCCGGATTTCATGTCGGAGGTGCCGCAGCCGTACATCAGGTCGCCGCGCATGGTCGACGGGAAGTTGTTGTTCAGCGGGACGGTGTCCAGGTGCCCGGCAAGCACGACCCGCTGCGCCCGGCCCAGGTTGGTACGGGCCATCACCGTGTTGCCGTGCCGGTACGTGGTCAGGTGCGGCACACCCCGCAGCACCTCCTCGACGCAGTCGGCGATCGCCTTCTCGTTACGGGAGACAGACTCGATGTCGACCAGTGCGCGGGTGAGCGCCACCGGATCAGCCAAGACCTCGGGGGTCAGCGGGTTCTGCATGGTTGGCACGGTACCGTCATTTTCGTGACGACCGCACAATCTGCCTGGGGCATTGGCCTGGCCACGACCACCGCTGACGACCTGGTGCTCGACACCTGGTACCCGACCGGCAAGCTCGGGCTCGGCGAGCTGCCACTCGTCGCGGGAGAGGATCAGGCCGACGTCCTCGACCTGCCGCCCGGCGCGATCGGCGAGCGGGCGCTGCCCGGCCTGCGTACGGTCGAGGTGGTCACCGTGATCGGCTCGCTGGACGACCCGATCAAGGACGCCGCCGACGCGTACCTGCGGTTGCACCTGCTCTCCCACCGCCTGGTGCGGCCCAACGAGGTCAACCTCGACGGCATCTTCGGCAATCTGGCGAACGTGGCCTGGACCTCGGCCGGGCCGTGCCCGCCGGAGCGGGTGGACGAGCTGCGCGTCATCGAACGGGCCGCCGGCCGCCACCTCGCCGTCCACGGGGTGGACAAGTTCCCCCGGATGACCGACTACGTGGTCCCCTCCGGCGTACGGATCGCCGACGCGGACCGGGTCCGGCTCGGCGCCCACCTGGCCTCGGGCACCACCGTGATGCACGAGGGCTTCGTCAACTTCAACGCCGGCACGCTGGGCACCTCGATGGTCGAGGGGCGGATCGTGCAGGGCGTGGTGGTCGGCGACGGCTCCGACATCGGCGGCGGCGCCTCGATCATGGGCACCCTCTCCGGCGGCGGCACCGAGCGGGTACGCATCGGCGAGCGGAGCCTGGTCGGCGCGAACGCCGGGGTGGGCATCTCGCTCGGCGACGACTGCGTGGTGGAGGCCGGCTGCTACATCACCGCCGCCTCGAAGATCACCCTGCCGGACGGCCGGGTGGTCAAGGCGCGCGAGCTCTCGGGCGTGAACGGGCTGCTCTTCTGGCGCAACTCGGTCAACGGGGCGCTGGAGGCGAAGCCACGGACCGGCCGGGGCATCGAGCTGAACGCGGCCCTGCACGCCAACGACTGACGCGGCCCAGGCCGGGGCCAATGACGGCCCCGGCCCGTCCGCCGTCCGGGCCCGCGGCGGGAGACCGCGGACCCGGACGCTTCCGTCAACTCCAGCTCGGCTGGCGGCCATAATTCGGCCTCCCCGCCGCGCGGCTCACCGCAGGCGGTACGCCTGGATGATCCGCTGGGTCACCGTGTTGCCGGCGCTGTCCCGAGCGGTGGCGCGCAGCGAGACATACCCCGGGCCGGCCGGGTGCTGGACCTTGGCCGCCCAGCCCGCGCTCTGCGGGTGCACGTCCGCCTTCCGCCAGGTCCTTCCGCCGTCGTACGAGACGTCGACGGTGAGCGCCTTGACCTCGGCGGCCGGCGCGCCGGGCTGCCGTTCGACGGTCACCGGGATGGTGAAGGTCCGGCCGGCCGGCGCGCTGTTGTCGACCGCCAGCGACGGCGCGAAACGGACCGCCATGGCCGGCAGCCGCGCCCAGTCCTCACCCGGGACGTGCTTCGAGCGGAATGTCCAGGCGGCCGACACCTCGGTGCTCAGGTCGGTGACGCTCCGGCTGGCGGAGGCCTCCACCCGGTAGGTCGCCACGCCCGGCGGCACCTCGAACTCGCCGTACCCGGGGTCGGGCTGCTCCCCGACCAGCTTGCCGTCGCGGTAGAGCGCGGTCCGCCCGCTGTCGACGAGGGACCCACCACTGTGCCCGGCGGCGTCGCTGAACATCGGCAGGAGGACGAGCATGGTGTCGCCGTTACGGGTGATGCCCTGCTCCGGCCAGCGCGGCCGGGGGAACGACGGCCCGTACGGCGCCGCGTTCCAGTCTTCCCGGACAGTACGCGCCGGCTGGTAGCTGGCCTGCTCCGAGCCGAGGGCGACCTTCGCGTTCAGCCAGCCGTCCTCGTCCCGCTCGCCGAACCAGAGTTCCCCGCTCCACCGCATCCGGTCGGTGCTGTAGTACTCGACCCGTTGGCCGGGCGCGGCGGTGGGCAGGATGACCGCCGAGCCGCCGATGTTGTAGTCGCTCTCCGGGAAGACCACGCGCTCGGTCTCCAGGCCGGGGTAACCGCGGAACTGGTGCACCACGGTCGCCAGGTCGCTCTGCCGGTAGTGCTTGACGAAGCCGGTCGGGAACCGGCCCGGCAGGACCTCGCTGGTCGCGTACAGGTAGGGGCTGTTCGCCGCCTGCACGTCGGCCCACTGGACGCTGACCGAGGAGACGAACGAACTGGCCGACGTCGA
Organism: Micromonospora sp. SL1-18; assembly: GCF_047921505.1. Classification (NCBI taxonomy): domain Bacteria; kingdom Bacillati; phylum Actinomycetota; class Actinomycetes; order Micromonosporales; family Micromonosporaceae; genus Micromonospora; species Micromonospora sp. SL1-18. Next base: position 17,627 of record NZ_JBLROA010000018.1, read on the forward strand.
CTCGCCGAGCTGCCCGCTGGCCAGCCCGTCGAAGTCGAACGCCCACAGGCCGAGGCTGTAGGTGGCGTCCGGGCTGAACCAGCCCGAGGTCAGGTCGATCAGCGCCGGCGTGGCGTCGCGCTGCGGGACGCTGGTGAGGACGGGCTTCGTGGTCCGCGCGTCCACGCTGACCTGCAGGTCCCGGTCCACCACCAGCTCCGGCTGCGCCAGCATGCTGACCCCGGCCGGCTCGCCCTGCGCGTCCGTCTCGAAGATCACGCTGCTCAGGCCGTACCGGCCCTTGGGGACGCGTATTCGGGCGTCGCCGTTGGCGTCGTACACGTCGATCCAGCGGTAGCCGTCCAGCCCGACGAGGCTGGTGAAGTAGAACTCGGTGGCCTCGCCGGCCTGGTTGCGATGGGCCACGGTCAGCGTGTAGCTCTCCACCTCCCGGTACACGGCCAGCGGGGTGACCGCGACCGTGTCGCCGGAGCGGGCCAGGATCCGCCCGGTCCAGTAGCCGTCCACGCCGAGGCGGGTGTCCGCGGTGACGGTGACCTGGGCGGTGCCGCCGGCCGGCACGGTGAGCCGGGACGCGCTGAGGGTGAACATGCCGGCCGGTGCGGAGCGCCCGTCCGGCCCGGTGACCTCGGCCGCGAGGTCGAGGGTGAGCGGGGCGGCGCCCGCGTTGCGGTAGGTGACGGTCCGAACGATCGGCTGGTCGTCAGCGTGCGGCCACTCCGCCACGCCGAACGAGACGCTGACCGGGTCGCTGGTGACCTGCTGCCTGATCGCGCGTGCCACGTCGACCCGCCCGGCGCCCTGCTGGTACGCCGTCTGGTCCGGGTGCGGCTTCGCGGAGGCCATCAGGGTGGCCTTGTACTGCCCGGCCGTCCAGCCCGGGTGCTGCTGGGCCAGCAGCGCCGCCGCGCCGACCACGTGCGGGGTGGCCATCGAGGTGCCGGAGAGCGACACGTACTTCTCCCCGACCGGGTCGCCGATCGCGCCCTTGGCGGCCCGGGCCGCCACGATGTCGACACCGGGCGCGGTGAGATCCGGCTTGAGGCCGCCGTCGCCGACCCGCGGCCCGCGGCTGGAGAAGTAGGCCAGGTCGTCGTTCCGGTCGACCGCGCCGACGGCCAGGGCGTCGTCGGCCGTGGCCGGCGAGCCGACCGAACCGTCCGAGCCGTCGTTGCCGGCCGCCACGACGAAGAGGGTGCCGGTCTGCGCGGTGAGCGTCTGCACGGCCTGCTCCAGCGGGTCGATCTCCGGGGTGTCCCAGCCGCTGAGGCTCATGTTGACCACGGTGGCCCGCTTCTGCACGGCGGCCCACTCCATCCCGGCGAGGATCGCGGACTCGGTGCAACCGAAGTCCTCGCAGACCTTGCCGGAGAGCAGGGTGGCATCGGGGGCGACGCCCCGGTACTTCCCGCCGGAGGCGGCGCCGCTGCCGGCGATGATGGAGGCGACGTGGGTGCCGTGCCCGACCGTGTCGTCCGGGTCGGCCTCGCTGAAGTTGCGCGAGTCGGCCACCTTGCCGGCCAGGTCGGGGTGGGCGGCGTCGACGCCGGTGTCCAGCACCGCGACGGTGACCCCCTTACCGGTGAAGCCGGCGGCCCAGGCGGCCGGGGTGCCGATCTGCGGCACGCTGTGGTCCAGGGTGACCTTCCGGTGGCCGTCCAGCCAGATCCGGTCGACACCCTCCGCCGCGTCGAGCCGGGCGCCGGCCCGGCCGGCGGTGAGGGAGGCCCAGACCTCCGCCGCGTGGGACTTCGCCGCCGTGAGCGCCGCACCGCGGATCACCGGGAGGTCGCGGGTCATGCGGGTGCCGGTGACCGGGGCCGCCGCCCGCCGGGCCTGCCCCTTCGGGTACGACACCAGCAGCGGCAGGCTGTCCCGGTGGGCGTCGTCGTAGCCGGCCGAGACCAGCTCGGTGACGTCGAACAGCCGCCGGTCGACCCGACCGGAGCGGATCAGCGGCAGCGCGTCGCGCGGCACCACGGAGAGGTGGCCACGGTCCTGGCCGACCACGAACTCGATCCCGGTTCGACCCGGGCCCGGGCGTACCGCGGCCTTGCCGCTGGCGGTGACCGTGACCCGGTCGCCGGTGAGAAGGGTGACGGTGACCGGGCGTCCGGCGGTCGCCGACGCCCGTTCACCGGCGGCCGGAGCGGTCGGTACGGCGGCCGGAGCGGCGCCGGCCGTGGCCGGCGCGCCGAGCACCAGTCCGACGGCGAGGCCGAGGCCGGCCAGTTTTTTTCGGTTCCGGAGCAACGATTCCTCCTTCGGAAGCGTCTTCATCGATGGGAGATACATCGACGCGAAGCGCCAGAATTGCATACCGCGTATGCAATTGGAAGTCGCCAACCCGATCGTTTCAGCGGGAAACGAGCACCGAAACGGGCATGATCGGTCGGTGAAGTCCATGAGGGAACGCATGCTCGCCGGCGAGCTGTACCTCGCCGACGACCCGGAGATCACCGCCGACCGGGACCGGGCGGCCCGACTCACCGAACGTTTCAACACCAGCTCCGCCGACGACCCGGAGGGTCGGCTCGCCGCGCTGCGGGAACTGCTCGGCTCGCTCGGCGAGGGCGCGTGGGTCCGGCCACCGTTCCACTGCGACCACGGCTGGCAGACCCACATCGGGCCGCGCTGCTTCGTCAACTTCAACGCGGTCTTCCTCGACGTCGCCCGGATCACCATCGGCGCCGACGTCCAGATCGGACCGAACGTGCAACTCCTCACGGCAACCCATCCGATCGAGCCGGCGGCGCGGAGGGCCAAGTGGGAGGCGGCCGCACCGATCACCATCGGCGACAACGCCTGGCTCGGCGGCGGGGCCATCGTGCTGGCCGGCGTCACCATCGGCGAGCACACGGTGGTCGGCGCGGGCGCCGTGGTGACAAGGGACCTACCGCCCAACGTGGTTGCCGTGGGTAATCCCGCTCGACCCGTACGCAGCCTGGCGCAAGCCGGCTGAGCTGCTAAGACAGCGGCTCCGGAGGGGGTGCGGATCCGCGCCGAACGGTGCACTCTGGGTAGTACGGCTCACCAGGGAGCGTCGATGGTGGAACGGGTGCTCGAACTGCGGGTGCACGGGGTGTCGAACACTCCGCCCGACCAGCTGCTCGGTCTGCTTCCCGCCCCGAACGGCGACGGGGCTCAGCCCTGGCTCGTCGCCGGCGGCGCGGTCACCGGCTTCTACCGCTCCACCGCCGCCGGCCCCGACGACCCGATCACCGTCGAGGCGTACAGCTGGGGGCAGTTGACCTCCGGCGCGCGGACCGCGCGGGACGTCGAGCGGGCGCTGTGGACGCTGCTGCTCCCCTTCACGCTGGCCAATGTGGCGCTATACGCCCGCACCGGCATCCCGCCCGACCCGGACCGGGAACGCTGGAGCAGCCGCTCCGGCATCACGGCATGGCTCATCCGGCTGTTCGGCCTGAGCCTCACCGGCACCCTGGTGATCGCGGTGACCGGGGTCGGCGTGGACCTGATCGGCTGGCAGTGCGTCGGCCAGGACTGCCTGGACCACCTCCCCGGCCCGTGGGATTTCCTCGCCGACGGCTGGTGGCGTCAGGACACCCGGGCGCTCGCCGTCGGCCTGCTGCTGCCGCTGCTCATGCTGGTGCTGCTCGGCGCGGTCGCCTGGCGCACCTACCAGTACGAGGCGGAGATGCCCGCCGACCCCCACCCCCGGCCGGCGGCGCGCGGGGCGGACCCGGCGGTCGAGCCACCGGCGGACCAGCCCGAGCCGCTGGAGAACCCGCTGCAGGATCCGACCTTCTGGTGCGGCGAGGGGCAGCTGCGCCGAGCCGCCGTCCTGCATCTCTGCGCCGGGGCCGTGGTGGCGGCGGCGGTGCCGGTCGCCGGGGTGATCGTCATGGACCCGCCGCGGGGCCTCCGGGCCGCCGTCGCCTGGCCGACCGTCGCCGCGCTCGCGGCGGTCGTGGCGATCGCCGTGGCCGCGCTGGGCCGGCCCTGGCTCACCCGCCGGGAGGGGCACACCCCGCTCGGGCGCTGGAGCGCGACCATCGCGGTGCTCACCGGGCTTGGGCTGGTCGGCACCTTCGTGCTCCTGCTGCTCCCCGACGGCCCCGCCGGACGGCCACTGGCCGACTTCCGGCCGCCGGCCGGCTGCGTCCGCGACCCGGGCCTCGCCGGCTGCGGGGTCGACCGGTCGCTGCCCGGGTACGACGCGATCGTCGCCTGGCTCGCCACGTACCAGGCGCTGCTGCTGGTGGCGATCGGCGCGGTGGCCCGGTCCGGGCGGCGGGCGCTGCTCGCTCCGGTGGCCGGCAGCGTGCTGCTGCCGCTCGGGCTGCTGTGGACCGAGCGGGGACTGCCCGGCCTGCCGGTGGCGCCCGCCGGGGTACGGCCCTGGATGCTGGCCGTGCCGGCCATCGCCGTCGCGGCGGCCGGTCTCGTGCTGCCGCGCATCCCGCCCGCGACGGCTGAGCAGCCGCCGGAGGCGGACGACGGCCTCGCCTGGGGCGGGCGCGGCCCGGCGATCATCGCCGGCTTCGGCTGGATGATGGCTGCCGCCTACTGCGCCGGACTGCTGTACTGGTTCAGCAACCTGCTCGACAGCCGGGCCGGCCCGGGTGGACCCACCCGGGTGACACCGCCACCGGCGGTGTTCTGGGCGGGGCTGGCCTGCGTGATCGCCCTGCTCGCCCTCGTCGGCCTGCTGATCCGGGCCGCCCTCCTCTTCCGCGCCCTGCGCCGGGCCGAGTACGCCGCACTGACCGCGACGGCTACCGCCCTCTCCGCCCACGACCTGCGTCGCTGCCACGACGTCAGCACGTTCCGGGCACTGCACCGGCTCGTCGGCGAGCACGCGATCCGGCTGGTCGGCTGGTACGCCACCGGCTCGGCGGTGCTGGTGGCGCTCTGCTGCGCGGCGGCACTCTCCGGCCGCCGTCCCGGCCCGCGACTTTCGTCCGGCTGGCAACTCCTCGCAGGCTGGGCGGCCGACCTCGGGGACCGGATGCTTGGCGGGCTCCCGCTGGTGGTCGCCGTGCTCGGCCTGTTGGTCTACCGCAGCGACACGGTCCGCCGCTCGGTCGGCGTGGTCTGGGACATCGGCACGTTCTGGCCGCGGGCCGCACACCCGCTCGCCCCGCCCAGCTACGCCGAACGCGCCGTACCGGAACTCCAGACCCGGGTCGCCGGCCTGCTCGCGCTGACCGAGCACGACCCCCGCCGGGTGGACGGGGTGATCCTCTCCGGGCACAGCCAGGGCACGGTCATCTGCGCCGCCATGCTGCTCCAGCTCTCCCATCGGTGGCGGCAGCGGATCTGGTTCTTCTCCTACGGCTGCCAGTTCACCCGGCTCTACGGTCGGGTCTTCCCGGCGTACTTCGGGCCGGGACGGCTGCGGGTGCTCGCCCGGGCGCTGACCCGGCCCGGCGGAGGCATCGCCTGGACCAACTTCTGGCGCGCCACCGACCCGCTGGGTTGGCAGGTCAGCGCCGGGGAACGGGACGTGCCGGTCGCCGACCCGGAGGCCCTGCACCCCAGCGGGGGTGAGGTGGCCGACCCGCCGATCCGCAACCACGGCGGCTACCCGCACGCGGTGGAGTTCGCCCGGGAACGGGCCGTGGTGGCCCGGCTGCTCCGCCGGGCCGTGCCGTCACCCAGGGAGGGGATCGGCTAGCCGGAACACCAGGTCGGCCCGGTCGGCGGTGCCGGCGACCCGGGCGGCGTTCGCCTCGTCGCTGCCCAGCGCCCAGGCGCGCGCCTGCTCCGGGGTCTTCCCGTACGCCTCGTGCCGGGCGGTCAGCCGGCGTAGCCGCAGCTCGGCGTCCAGGTCGAGGAACCAGACCTGGTGCAGCAGGGAACGCACCTCGTCCCACGGTTCGTCGCGCAGCAGCAGGTAGTTGCCCTCCGTCACCAGCAGTCGGACCTCGGGCGGCACCTCGATCGCCCCGGCGACCGGCTCCTCCAGATCGCGGCGGAACACCGGCGCCCAGACCGAGGCCGGTTCCAGCTGGTGCAGCCGGCGCAGCATCGAGACGAAGCCGTTGGCGTCGAAGGTGTCCGGGGCACCCTTGCGTTCCGCCCGACCCAGCCGGACCAGTTCGGACTGGGCCAGGTGGAAACCGTCCATCGGCACCAGCCGGGCGGCCGGCCCGACCTCGGCGACGATCCGCTCGGCCAGGGTGGACTTGCCCGCGCCGGGCGCGCCGGCGATGCCGAGCAGCTGCCGTGGGCCGGCGGCGGCCAGCGCCCGCGCCCGGGCCACCAGTTCGCCGAGCGGGAGCACCTGCGCCGCGACGGCGGCGGGCCGGTGCGCCTCGCCGCGTACCTCCACCACCGGTGTGTCGGCCATGCTGCTCACCCTAGTGTCGGGCCGGCCGGCAGGCCCGCCGTGTAGGTGACCGCGCCGGCCTCCACCCGGCAGCCGGTGAGGTGGCCGCCGGCCGCCCCCAACTCCCGGAGGTACACCAGCTCTCCCGCGTGCTCTGCGGCGGCCGGAAACTCGCGCTGGTGGGTGGTGTACGCGCGATCGCCCAGCGCGGCCCGGGCCGCCCGGGCCTCGTCGAGCCGAGCGGTGAGCGCCCCGGCGTCCCCGGCTGCCAGCGCGTCGCAGAGTTCGTCCAGGAAGCTCCGGACCGCGCCGAGCTCGGCCAGCACCCGGTCCCGGTTGCCGAGCAGCATGTTCGCCGTGCGCTCCGGCGGCCCACCGGCGACCCGGGTGCCATCCGTGAAGCTGCCCGCGGCGAGCGCCAGCACCGCGTCGCGCAGCGCCGCCCGCTGCACGGCCCCGGCCAGCGCGCCGGCGAGCAGATGCGGCACGTGCGAGGCGAGCGCCGCGGCGGTGTCGTGCTCCGGCGCGGACATCGGTACCACCCGGGCGCGGAAGACGTCGATGAGCAGCGCGGCGAGCCGGCGGAACGCGTCCATCCCGGTCGGTGCCGGGCAGAGCACCCAGGCGGCCCCCTCGAGCAGGTACGGGGAGGCCGCGGCGAGGCCGGCCCGGTCGGCGCCGGCCATCGGATGGCCGGGCACGAACCGATGCCCGATCCCCTGCGCGGTGGCGGCGATGGCCACGTCCGACTTGATGCTGCCCACGTCGGTGAGCACGCACCGGTCGTCGGTGACGCCGGCCACCCTGGTCAACGTCGCGGGCAGGGTGGGCAGCGGGCCGCAGAGGAAGACGATGTCCCGGCCGGCGACCGCCTCCTCCAGGGTGTCCGGGGCGGCGACGCCCCCCTCGGCCGCGTACCGGCGGGTCGCCGGGTCGGGATCCCAGCCGGCGACATCGAGTCCGGCGTCCCGGAGCCGGAGCAGCACCGCGCCACCGATCAGGCCGGTGCCGACCACCGCCGCCCGCAGCTGCCCGCCGGCCCCGCCCACCATCTGCCCACCTCGGCGTCCCGTCGTACGGGGCCGGGTCGGCCCCGCTGGAAGTCCCGCCGAGGATATCGCCCGTGCGTGGGCGCCCCACGGGCACTCACTCCCGGCGGTTGTCCGAGCAGGCTCACGTCGTACGGTCCCTGACGACCCGCCGGCATCGAAGGCGGGCATTTACCCTCCGGAAGGAAGCTCATGTCCGCGACGTACCGGGCGCTCGCCTCGGTGGCCATGTTGATCGGTTTCTACGTCGTCGCGCTGCTCCAGCTCGCCGCCGTCGCCGCGCTCGGCGTCTGGCTGTACGGCCACACCACCGGCCTGTTGACCGGCAAGCTCCTGCTCCCGCTGGTGGTCGCGCTCGGCGCGGTCGCCGTCGGGCTCTGGAAGGCGATCCGTACCAAGAACGAGCCGGCGCCCGGCGTGATCCTGGGCGAGCGGGAGGCGCCGCAGCTCTGGGCCACCGTGCGGGAGCTGGCCGCGGCGGTCGGCACCCGCGCGCCCGACGAGATCCGGCTGGTGCCGGAGGTGAACGCGGCGGTCGGCGAGCAGAGCCGGCTGCTCGGTCTGGTCGGCGGCCGGCGCACCCTCTACGTCGGGCTGCCGCTGCTCCAGGCGATGCGGGTCGACCAGCTCCGCTCGGTGCTCGCGCACGAGCTGGGCCACTACTCGGGCCGGCACACCCGGCTCGGCGGGATCGCCTACCGGGGCCGGCTGGCCATCGGGGGGACCATCGAGCGGATCAGCCCGCGCAACCCGATCGGGTGGGTCTTCAAGGCGTACGCGGCGCTCTACCTGCTGGTCGACAACGCCGCCTCCCGGCGGCAGGAGCTGGAGGCCGACCGGGCGTCGGTGCGGCTCGCCGGCCACGAAGCCGCCGCCTCCGCGCTGCGTACGCTGCCCGCGCTCGACGCGGCCTGGACGTTCTACATGCGCCGGTACGTCGAGCCGGGCTGGTCGGCCGGTCTCGCGCCGGGCGACCTGTTCGGCGGCTTCGCCCAGCTGCTCCAGGCCCGCCGGGACGAGATCGACCAGCTGCGGGAGAACGCGCCCGAGCAGGAGACGTCCCGCTGGGACACCCACCCGCCGATCGGCGTACGGGTCGCCGCGATGACCGAGGCACCGGCGGCGGAGGCGCGACCGGACGACCGGCCGGCCGCGATCATGCTCGCCGAGGTGGCGGGTGCCGGGCGGCAGCTCGCGGAACTGGTGATCGAATACGGCTCGCGCCGGATCCTGCCCTGGCCCGAGTTCATCGCCGAATCGGTGGCCGCCATGGTGCAGCAGCAGGCGGACGGCATCTACCGGGCGGCCGGCCGGTTCACCGGCACCGCGGCCCCGGGCCTGCCCACCGTGCTGGACCTGGTCCGCGCCGGCCGGCTCGGTGAGTTCGCCGAGCAGTTCTTCGCCGACGCCACCCGGAAGGAGGCGGCGGTCGCCTTCGCCGGCCCGATGGAGACGCTGCTCGACAACGCGGCGGTCCGCTCGGGGCGGGCCCGGTGGCAGCTCTCCTGGTCCGCGCCGGCGCGGCTGGTCGGCCCCGACGGCGAGCCGTGGGACCTGGCCGAGGTCGCCAAGCTGGCGGTGTCACCGGAGACCCTGGACGAGGCGCTGGCCCGCCTCGCCGAGCTGGGCGTCGACGCGGCGCAGGCGACGGTGATGCAGGCCCGGGCGTCCGCGCGCGACGCCGACCTGATCGGCGGGCTGGCCAACATCAAGATCGACGGCCGGGAGCACGACGTGCTCGTGCTGGACAACGGCCTCGTCCTGATCCCCGACCCGGGGAAGTCCAGCGAAGGCGAGAAGCGGCTCACGGCGATGGTCGGCGCGGAGCCGGTGGGCGAGTTGGCCGCCCGGCACCCGTACCTGCCGTACGAGGAGATCACCTCGGTCGAGGTGCAGCGTCAGGTGCCGCTGAAGGCGACCCTGACCCTGTACGACGGCCGAACCGTTCAGGTGCAGGAGCTGATGTCCAGCGAGTTCCTGGAGAAGCACAGCCGGGACACCCTGCTGCGGGTGTTCGAGCGGATCAACGACTGATCCGGCGCGGCGGCCGGCCCGAGGGGCCGGCCGCCGCGCCGACAATCAGGGCCGCGCGAGCCTGCCAGCAGCGACGGCTGAGTAACCAATGCGGCGGCCGCCGCGCCGACAATCAGGGCCGCGCGAGCCTGCCAGCAGCGACGGCTGAGTAACCAATGCGGCGGCCGCGGCACCGACAATCAGGGCCGCGCGAGCCTGCCGGCGACGGCCGCGACGTGCTCGTCGGACTCGGTCAGCGCCACCCGGACGTGCCGGGCACCGGCCGGGCCGTAGAAGATCCCGGCGGCGACCAGGATGCCCCGCCGGGCCAGCCAGTCGACGGTCTCCCAGCAGTCCTCGCCCCGGGTCATCCAGAGGTAGAGGCCGGCCTCGGAGTGCTCGACGGTGAAGCCGGCGCCGGTGAAGGCGGCGCGCAGCCGCTCCCGCCGGGCGCGGTAACGCTCCCGCTGCTCGTCGGCGTGCGCCTGGTCGCCCAGCGCGGCGACCATCGCCGCCTGCACCGGGGCGGGCACGATCATGCCGGCGTGCTTACGGATCTTGAGCAGCTCGGCCACCAGCGCCGGGTCACCGGCCACGAACCCGGCCCGGTAGCCGGCCAGGTTGGAGCGCTTGGAGAGCGAGTGCACCGCCAGCACACCCTCGTACGACCCGCCGCAGACCTCGGGCGACAGGATCGAGACCGGCTCGGCGTCCCAGCCCAGCGGCAGGTAGCACTCGTCGCTGGCGACCACGGCGCCGCGCTCGCGGGCCCAGTCGACCACCTTGCGCAGGTGGGTGGCGGGCAGCACCCGCCCGGTCGGGTTGCCCGGCGAGTTGACCCAGACCAGCCGTACCCGAGGGGTGGGGCCGACCGCGGTCAGCGAGTCGGTGCGGACCGTGGTGGCACCGGCCAGCCGGGCGCCGTCCTCGTAGGTGGGGTAGGCGAGCGACGGCACCACGACCACGTCGCCGGGGCCGGCGCCGAGCAGCGTGGGCAGCCAGGCGACCAGCTCCTTGGACCCGATCGTCGGCAGCACGCCGAGCCCGTCGACGCCCGCGCCGCACGCCCGGGCCACCCAGGCCGCGATGGCGTCCCGCAGTGCGGGGGTGCCCGCGGTCAGCGGGTAGCCGGGGGCGTCCGACGCGTCCGCGAGGGCCTGCCGGATCACCGGGGGCACCGGGTCGACCGGCGTGCCCATCGAGAGGTTGATGAGACCGTCCGGGTGCGCCGCGGCCGTCGCGGCCGCGGCGTCCAGGGTGTCCCAGGTGAAGGCGGGCAGCCGCGACGAGACCGGCGCGGGCCGGTTCAGTGGTCCTCTCCGCGCGGCGGCTGGGCGGCCACGAACGTCGCGTCCTTCTCCACCTTGCCGATCTTGGAAGCCCCCCCGGGCGAACCGAGGTCCTCGAAGAACTCGTAGTTCGCCCCGGTGTAGTCCTTCCACTGCTCCGGGACGTCGTCCTCGTAGAAGATCGCTTCGACCGGGCAGACCGGCTCACAGGCACCACAGTCGACGCACTCGTCGGGGTGGATGTAGAGCATCCGGTTGCCCTCGTAGATGCAGTCGACGGGGCACTCCTCGATGCACGCCTTGTCGAGCACATCCACGCACGGCTCGGCGATGATGTAGGTCACCGGATCTTCTCCTCCGCAAGACTCGTCGCGATCACCGCGACGCTAAGAGCCTAGTATCTCGCCGGGGAGGAGGTCGATCGTGCTCCGACAGCAGGACGTGGGCCACCGGATCGTGGTCCGCCGGATTGTGGGGATTCGCGAAGGCAGACCGGTCTTCTCCGACGCGCTCGGCGACCTGGTCGAGCTGAGCGAGACCCACATCACGCTGACCACCGACCAGGGCCGGCTGCGGGTCCCGGTCGGCGAGGTGCACCGGGCGAAGCGCGTACCGCCGGCCCGCCGGCCGACCGCCGCCGCCGTGACCGCCCTGGAGCTGGCCGCCGACGAGGCGTGGCCCGCCCCGGTCCGCGACCGGCTCGGTGACTGGCTGCTGCGCAGCGCCGCGGGCTGGACCGGCCGGGCGAACTCGGCGCTACCGGTCGGCGACCCGGACCGCCCGCTGCCCGCCGCACTGGACGCGGTGCAGCGGTGGTACGCCGACCACGGGCAGCCGGCCCTGGTGAACACGCCCCTGCCGCTGGCCGCGCCGGTCGGCGCCGAGCTGGACGCCCGGGGCTGGGCCGCCCGGCCGCCGACGCTGGTACAGACCGCCGCGCTCGCCGCGCTGACTGCCCCGTCACCCGCCCCGGCAGCGCCGGCCACCGCGCGGGCCGGCGCCGACCTGCCCCCGGTCGAGCTGACCACAGCGCCGTCGGACGACTGGCTCGCGATCACCGCGGACCGCAAGGGCGGCCTGCCGGACGCGGCACGGCACGTGCTCACCGCCGTGGACCGGGTCCGCTTCGCCCAGGTGTACGCCGGCGGCGCGCTGCTCGCCGTCGGCCGGGGCACGGTCACCGGAGCTGGACGCTGGCTCGGCCTGACCCTGATCGAGGTGCGGCCCGAGGCGCGCCGGCAGGGGCTGGCCGGCCGGGTGGTCCGAGCCCTGGTCGACTGGGGCGTGGCGGAGGGCGCCACGCACGCCTTCCTTCAGGTCGAGCAGCGCAACGCCCCCGCCGTGGCCCTCTACCGGGGGCTCGGCTTCACCACCCACCACACGTACCTGACCCGGGTCGCCCCGGCCTGACCGTTTGGGTCAGCGGCGGACCACCTTGCGCGGCTTGGCGGCCTTCTGCTCGGCGAACCGCTTGAGCTGCTGCGAGCGGTGGTCCCGACCGAGCGCGGTGAGGGTCAGGTAGCCCACCAGCACGCCGGCCCCGGTGGCCGCCAGGTAGAGCCAGATCTGGGCGAAGAAGAGGCCGGCGCCCCCACCGAACGGGTTCTCCCCGACCAGCAGCGGGCCGACGAACACGGTCAGCGCCAGCGCCACCCCCACCGCGGCGGCGAGGTCACCGGCCAGCCGGCTCAGCGGCCGGTCACTGCCCCAGTGGAACGCCAGCACGGCGAGGATCAGCCCGATGGCCAGGAACATCGCCAGCGAGACGCGGCTGGCCGCGGTGTCGTCGTCCGGGAAGCCGAACTTGATGACCAGCCGGGCCACCACGTTGACCACGAACAGCGCCGCCGCCAGCACGCCGACCGCCTGCCACCGCTCCCTCATCGCACGCCTCCCGCCGTAGCGCCCGCCCCGATGGCGGACTCCTTGGCAGGAATGTCTACCACCGCAACCGGTGCGGCGTCAGCACCTCAGTCGACGGCCGGCGGCACCACGACCTGCCGGAAACCCAGCACCGCGAAGGTGACCGCGCCGGCCACGATCATGCCCAGGCCGAGCACGTTGTCGCCGGCGAGCGCGAGATCACCCTCGGCGGTCCTGACCGCGCCCGCGACGACCACCACGAACCAGGGCAGGGCGGGCAGTGCCACCGCCCAGCGGTTGGCGACCGTGGTGTGCGCGAACGAGGTCACCAGGATCGCCAGCACCACCACCGCGCCGATACCGCCCACCGTCAGCGCGGTGCCGACCAGCGCCTCGGCCAGGCCGCCGGACTGGCCCTTGACCACCTCCCAGGCCCAGGTGGCGAAGATCAGGTCCAGCACCGCGACGAGCCCACCGGCCCAGGCCGCCACCACGCCGCCGGCCACCCGCACGACGCCGCCGGCCACCCGCAGGGCGGCGTCGGCCCGTCCCGACCGCGCGGGCGGTTCGGTGGGCGGCGGCTCGGAGACGACCGGCATCGGCACGACCGGCAGCGTCACCGGAGGCCGGCCGCGACGACCGGGGACCGCTCCGGTCCGTCCAGCGGCAGCCCGGCGAAGAGATCGTCCTCCCAGCCGTACGGGCCGTTGCCCGGGCCCTTCTCGCCGACCGCGAGGGTGAAATATTCCACGCCCATGAACTCGGCGCCGAAGTTGCCGGCGATCGAGTAGAGCCACGAGGTGGCCGGAATCTGGGTGGCGTGCGCCCGCATCGCCGCCTCCTTGGCGGCGTGCTGGTCGGTGGCGTCGATGCGCGCGGCGATCTCCGGGTCGGGCGTGCCGAACGGCAGATCGTCGACGCTGTCGATGCCGGCGAACGGGTTGTCCGAGGACTCGGTGAACGTGTTCAGGCCGGCCTCCAGCACGCTGCACGGCATCGCCGTCCAGTAGACCTTGGCCGGGGCGATCCCCTCGGCGGCGGCCAGCTCGTGCGCGCGCATCGCCACCCGGTGCGCCTGGATGTGGTCGGGGTGGCCGTAGAAGCCGTTCGGGTCGTACGTGATCATGACCTGCGGGCGGACCTCGCGCATGATCTCCAACAGGTGGCCGGCTGCCTCGTCGAGGTCGGCCTGCCAGAAGGCGCGGGGATGCTCGTTGGTGGCGAGGCCCATCATGCCGGAGTCCCGGTAGCGGCCCGCGCCACCGAGGAAGCGGTGGTCGGTGACGCCGAGCGCGGCGCAGGCGGCGGCCAACTCGCCGATCCGGTACCCGCCGAGCTGGTCGGCCTCGGCCGCGGCGAGCTGGGCCAGCTCCGGTACGTGGATCTCGCCCTCCTCGCCGAGTGTGCAGGTAACCAGGGTGACGTGTGCACCGGTGGCGGCGTAGTGCGCCATCGTCGAGCCGGTGCCGATGGACTCGTCGTCGGGGTGCGCGTGGACCAGCAGCAGGCGTCGGTCGGGCAGCGTCGTCACGAGCGTCACTCTAACCGGCAGTCCTGCCCCGGCGATGCTTACGCGTCCACGCAGGTCGGCCACATCACGCCCGACCCGCCCTTACGATCCGAGTTGTGGACTTTCCCGAGCTGGCCGCCCGTACCTGTCGGTTCAGCCACGGGGCGCCGCGCGCCGTCTCCGTCGCGGAGGACGGCTCCCGGGTGATCTTCCTGCGCTCGTCGGGGCCGGAGGACCCGGCCGACGCGCTCTGGCTGCTGGATGTCGCCTCCGGCGAGGAGCGGCTGGTCGCCGACCCGGCGGTGCTGCTGGGCTCCGACGGCGAGCCGGCCGCGCTGGCACCGGGCGAACGGGCGCTGCGCGAGCGGCTGCGGCTCAGCGCCGCCGGCATCGGGTCCTACGCCCTCGACGCGGCCGGCCGGGTGGCCGCGTTCGCGCTGGCCGGCCGGCTGTTCCGGGCCGACCTGGTACACGGCGACGTGGTCGAGGTGGCCGCGATCGGCCCGGTGATCGACCCGCGCCCCGACCCGACCGGCGAGCGGCTGGCCTACGTCACCGACGCCGCCGAGGGGGTACGCCGGGGCCAGCTGCGGGTGGTGGAGCCGGACGGCACCGACAACCTGCTGGCCGGCGAGGACAGCGGGGTGACCTGGGGGCTCGCCGAGCACATCGCGGCCGAGGAGTTCGACCGGTACCGCGGCTACTGGTGGGCCCCGGACGGGCGCTCGGTGCTGGCCGCCCGGGTGGACGAGTCCCGGCTGCCGCAGTGGCACCTGCACGACCCGGCCGACCCGGCGAGCCCACCGACGACCGTCGCGTACCCCCGGGCGGGCGGACCGAACGCCGAGGTCAGCCTGCACCTGCTCGACCTCGACGGCGGCTGGGTCGACGTGCACTGGGACCGCGAGACCTACCCGTACCTGACCTCGGTCGGCTGGGCGGACGGCGGGCCCCTGATCACCGTGCTGCGCCGGTCGCAGCAGCACGGCCTGGTACTCGCGGTGGACCCGCGTACCGGGGAGACGCAGGTGCACGCGGAGCTGGCCGACCCGCGCTGGGTGGAGCCGATTCCGGGCACCCCGGCGCACCTGCCGGACGGCCGGGTGCTGGTCGGCGGCGAGTTGGCCCACGACGGGTACGACGCGCGGTGCCTGTTCGCCGACGGCACCCTGCTCACCCCGCCCTCGCTCTACGTACGCCGGGTGGTGGGGCGGCTGCCCGCGGGCGGTGGTGTCCCGACCGACCTGCTGGTGGAGGCGAGCGAGGGCGAGCCGAGCCAGCGTCACCTCTACCGGGTGCGTACGGTGATCGGCGGCGGGGTGGACGCGCGCCGGATGGGCAGCGACCCCGGCTGGCACACCGCCGCCATCGGCGGCGCCACGCTGGTGGTCGGTGCCGCGTCGCTGGAGCACCCGGGCACCCGCTGGTCGGTGTGGCACGGCGACCGGGAGGCGGCGGAACTGCGCTCGCTGGCCGCGACCCCGCCGTACGCGCCGCGGCCGACAATGGTGCGGGTGACCGACCGGCGGCTGCCGAGCGCGGTGCTCTATCCCTCCGAGCACGTCAAGGGCACGAAGCTGCCGGTGCTGCTGGACGTCTACGGCGGGCCGGGCCACCAGGAGGTGATCGCCGCGCGGGCGGCCTGGCTGGAGCGGCAGTGGTGGGCCGACCAGGGCTTCGCGGTGGTGACCATCGACAACCGGGGCACCCCGGGCGTCGCCCCGTCGTTCGAGAAGGCGATCCACCGGCGGGTGGCCGACGTGATCCTGACCGACCAGGTGGACGCGCTGACCGCGCTCGCCGGCAAGCACCCGGACCTGGACCTGGCCCGGGTGGCGGTGCGGGGCTGGTCGTTCGGTGGCTGGCTGGCCGGGCTGGCGGTGCTGCGCCACCCGGAGCTGTTCCGCTGCGCGATCGTCGGCGCCCCGGTCACCGACTGGACGCTGTACGACACCGCGTACAGCGAGCGCTACCTGGGCCTGCCGGACGACGGGATGGACGTCTACGAGCACCACTCGCTGGTCGAACTGGCCGCCGAGCCGGTCGGCGACCCGGCGCAGGCACGGCCGATGCTGCTGGTGCACGGCCTGGTCGACGACAACGTGGTGGCCGCGCACACGCTGCGGCTCTCGGCGGCGCTGCTGGCCGCCGGCCGGCCGCACGCGGTGCTGCCGCTGACCGGCGCCACCCACATGGCCGCCGGCGGCCTCGCCGAACGCCTGCTCCGCCTGGAGCTCGACTTCCTCCGTACGTATCTGTAAGGACGGGCCCCTTCTCAGCGCTTTCGCGCAAGAAGGGGCCCTTGTCAGCCCTTACGTCGTCACTGCTTGACGTACGCGTTCACGAAGGACACGTTGCCGAAGATGCTCTCGATGAAGACACCGCCGGCCTTGGAGCCGTGCAGGTTGAAGGACACGTCGACCCAGAGCGGGACCGCCGGAGCGAGCTCCTCCATGATCTTCTTGTCCAGCTTGGCCCACTCGGACGCCTGGGCGGCCGGGTCCATGGCCAGCACCCGGTCGAACTCGGCGTTGATCGTGTCGCTGTTGACGTACGCCGTGTTGCTGTTGCCCGCGGGCTTGATGTTGCGGCCGTCGAAGAGCACCGGCAGGACCGCGGCGCCGCTGGGCCAGTCAGCCGCCCAGGAATCGAGGTAGATGTCCCAAGCGTTGTCCTTCTTCTTGACGTCGTCCAGGTAGGAGTCCGCGGGGGTCGTCTTCACCGTGACCTTGAAGCCGGCCTTCTCCAGGTTGTTCTTGAGCTGGGTGCCGAGCCGCTGGTTCAGGTCGTCGTCCCGCACGGCGAGCACCAGCGGCACCTCCTTGCCGCCGAGCAGCTCCTTGGCCTTGTCCGGGTTGCCGGTCGGGCCGGCCGGGTAGGCGTCGTACTTCTCGAAGCCGAGGGTGGCCGGCGGCAGCAGCGTGGTCATCGGCGACGCGAGGGCCTCGCCGCCGAGCGCCTTGACCAGGCCTTCCCGGTCGATCGCGTAGTTGAGCGCCTGGCGCACCTTGAGGTCGGTGACCCGCTGGGTGTTGATGGTGAGCCGGTTGGCGCTCGGCGTGGGCTCGAGCATCGAACGGTCCTTCAGCGCCGCGTCACCGAGCACGCGCGAGACCAGCGAGGCGGGCACCGTGTTGAAGGCAACCGCGCTCTGGTCCGGGCCGTTGTCGGCGATCATCCGGTTGGCCTGCGCGTCCGGCGTGGCGCCGAACGACCAGACGAACTTGTCCGGGTACTGGTGGCGCACCGGGTCGGTCTTCGGGTCCCACTGGTCGTTGCGCTCCAGCACCACCTCTACGCCCGGCGTCAGCTTGGTGATCTTGTAGGGGCCGGACGAGAACGGCTGGTTGTCCACGTTGACGCCGGTGTCCTTGTCCGCCGGCAGGGGTGCGGTGGCCGGCAGCGACGCGGCGAAGGGCAGGTCGCAGTGCGCGGTCTTGAACTCGAACCGCACGGTCTTGTCGTCCGGCGTGGTCAGCCCGGGGGGCAGGGAGCCCTTGTTGGCCTTGAAGTCCCAGACGGTGTCGTACTGCGCGCTGTCGGCCAGCCACTCCTGGATGTAGGTCGGGCCGCCGGTGAGGTCGGGGCTGAACGAGCGGGCGATGCCGTACGCGACCTCCTTGCTGGTGATCGGCCGGCCGTCCTCGAACTTCAGCCCGTCCTTGATCTTGAATTCCCAGACCTTGCAGTCGTTGTTGACGTTCGTGCCCGGGGTCTCGGCGAGGTCGCCGACCAGGGTCAGCTTGCCCTTGCCGTCGTCCTTCCACGTGGTCAGGTAGCGGGCGTAGAGCGGGGCGGCCATCAGCCCGGCAAAGGAGTAGACCCGCTGCGGGTCCAGGTGCGAGATCTGCGTTTCACGCAGGATGGTGAGGGTGCCACCCTTCGTCGCCCCCGGCACCTCGGCCGCGGGGCCGAGCGAGTCCTTGGGGTCGGTCGCGATGACCCCGGTGGTCTTCCGCCCGGTGTCCACATCCGTCTTGGTGCCGGTGTTCTTGCTGCATGCGCCCAGTGTCAACGCCAAGGCGAAGGCACTTCCTGCGGCAGCGGCCACTCTGGCTCTCATGATTCCGTTCCTTCCGATCTTCCAATATGAAGGAAAGCTTCGCTTAGTAGCCCAAGAAGGTAAATTTCAATCGAATAACGGGCCGACAACAATCCCCCGATCACCCGAGCCGGACGCGGGGATCGATCGTCGCGTAGAGCAGGTCCACCACGATGTTCGCCAGCACGATGAAGAACGCGGAGATCAACACGGTGGCCATGATGGTCGGCAGGTCACCGAGCCGGACGGCATCCACCGCCGTCCGCCCCAGACCCCGGATGCCGAACGTGGTCTCGGTGATGACTGTGCCACCCAACGCCGATCCGAGATCCAGCCCGGCGATCGTCACCATCGGGGTGATCGCCGCACGCAGCGCGTGCCGGCCGTACACCTTCCCCTTGGCCAGCCCCTTCGCCCGGGCGGTGCGGACGAAGTCCTCCGACAGCGTCTCCAACATCTGTGCCCGGGACAGCCGGGTGTAGACGGCGGAGAAGAGGAAGGCCAACGACCACCAGGCGAGCACGAGGCCGCCGGCCCACTTGAGCGGATTGTCGAATATCGAGGTGTAGCCCGGCGTCGGCAGAATGTGCAGGGTGTAGACGAAGACGAGCTGCAGCACCGCGCCCACGAAGTAGAGCTGCAGCGAGGCGCCGGTGAGGGAGAAGCCGACCGACAGCCGGTCCAGCAGGGTGCCCTTGCGTAACGCGGAGACCATGCCGAGGCCGATGCCGAGGACGAGCCAGATGATCGCCGCCGGGATGACGATGCTCAGGGTCACCGGCAGCACGCGGGCAAACGTGTCGCTGACCGCCTCGCTGTTGACGTACGAGTAGCCCAGGCACGGCGCATCGCACTGCCCGCCCTGCGCACTGCCCAGGTCCCGGCCGACGAAGATGCCCTTCATGTAGTTGAGGTACTGCTCGGGCTTGGGGTCGTTGAGGCCCAACTCGTCGCGGACCCGCTCCAGCCGCTCGGTGTTGCAGTTCTTCGGGCACATCCCGGTGACCGGGTCGGCGGGGAGCGCGAAGAACATCAGGAACGCGACAATGCTGACCACGGTCAGGGTCAGCACCGCGGTGAGGATGCGCTTGATCAGGAATCGCACCATGTCACACCTCTAGCGGGACGACTTCGGGTCGAGCGCGTCACGCAGCGCGTCACCGAACAGGTTGAAGGCGAAGACGAGGACGAAGATCGCGACGCCGGGGAAGAAGAGGTACGCGGGATCGGTCTGCATGAAGTCGATGCTCTTGAAGATCATGGCACCGAAGTCGGGGGTCGGGTCGACCATGCCCACGCCGAGGAAGGAGAGCGCGGCCTCGCTGGTGATGTACGCCGGCAGCGCCAGCGAGAAGGAGACCAGGATCGGGGCCCAGATGTTCGGTAGCAGTTGCCGGAACGCCATGTGCAGAAGCCCCGCACCGCTGGCCCGGGCCGCCTCCACGAACTCCCGCTCGCGCAGCGAGATCACCTGGCCGCGTACCAACCGGGCGGTCGCCGTCCAGCCGAAGGCCGCGAAGATACCGATGATCACCACCATCTTGAACCAGTCCGGCGGATTGTCCCGAGGGCCGTAGAAGCGCAGCGCCACGGTCGGCACCACCGCCAGCGCGAAGATCAGGTACGGGAGGGCCAGCGTGAAGTCGATGACCCACCCGATCACGGCGTCCACCCAGCCGCTGAGGAAGCCGGCGACGACGCCCAGCACGATGCCGGTGCCCGCGGTGATGATCGCGGCGGCGAAGGCGATGAGGAGCGAGGTACGGATCCCGTAGACCAGCCGGATGAAGATGTCCCGGCCCAGCTGCGGCTCCAGGCCGAACCAGTGCTCGCCGGAGACCCCACCCGCGTAGCCGAGCGGCATGCCCGTCCCGTCGAGCTGGTCCTGGAACTGCTGGTACGGCCCGATCCCGTACAGCCGCTCGATGAGGGGTGCGGCGAGCGCGATGACGAGGAAGAGCACCACCGTCACGCCGCTGATCATCGCGGTGCGGTCGCGCCGCAGCCGGGCCCAGGCGAGCTGCCCGGGCGAGCGGCCGACGAACTCCTTCGCCTCCGCCTCCGGCACCGCGTCGCCGGGCGCCGGGGGCCCCGTCTCGGCCAGCGCCGCCTTGTCAACCGGTGACAGGCTCATCGTGTCCCCCCATCACTGTCCTGACCGCCGGCACTGTCCTGACCGCCGGACTCCGGGAAGTGGCAGGCGACCAGCTGCGCCCCGCCGTCCCGCGGCACCAGCGTCGGCTCCTCGGTGGCGCAGCGCTCCTGCGCCTTCCAGCACCGGGTACGGAACCGGCAGCCCGACGGCGGATTGAGCGGGGTCGGGACGTCACCGACCAGCCGGATCCGCCCGGACGCGTCGGCCCGCGTCACGTCGGGCACCGCGGAGAGCAGCGCCCGGGTGTACGGGTGCTGCGGGCGCTCGTAGATGTCCGCCCGCTCCCCGATCTCGACGATCTTGCCGAGGTACATGACGGCGACGCGGTGGCAGAAGTGGCGGACGACGGCAAGGTCGTGGGCGATGAACACGAAGGCCAGGTCGAGGTCGCGTTGCAGCTCGCGGAGCAGATTGATGACCTGGGCCTGGATGGAGACGTCCAACGCGGAGACAGGTTCGTCGGCGACGATGAGTTTCGGGCGCAGCGCCAGGGCGCGGGCGATGCCGATGCGCTGCCGCTGGCCGCCGGAGAACTCGTGCGGGTACCGGTTGTAGTGCTCCGGGTTCAACCCGACCAGTTCCAGCAGCTCCTGCACGCGTTTCTTGGTGCCGCCGGGCGGGTCGATGCCGTTGACCTGCAGTGGCATGGCCACGATCCGGCCCACGGTGTGGCGGGGGTTCAGCGAGGCGTACGGGTCCTGGAAGATGATCTGCAGGTCCTGCCGCAACGGCCGCAGCTCCCGGCGGCGGGCGTGGGTGATGTCCCGGCCGGCGAACTCGATCGTGCCGGAGGTGGATTCCAGCAGCCGCACCAGCATCCGCCCGGTGGTGGTCTTGCCGCACCCGGACTCGCCGACCAGGCCCAACGTCTCACCCGGCCGCACCTCGAAGTCCAGCCCGTCGACGGCCCGGACGGCGCCCCTAGCTCGGAAGCCCTCCCGGACCGGGAAGTGCTTGGTCAGCCCACGCACCTTCAGCAGCGGCTCGGTGACGGTACTCATTGCGCGACTCCCACCTGGGCGATGTCCTGCCGGTAGAGGCGGGTGCGTTCCTCGGCGGGCAGGTGGCAGGCGACCAGGTGGCCCTCCTCCCCGGCCGGGCGCAACTCCGGCACCACCGTGCGCGAGCGGTCGCCGTTGCGGCCGGCGTAACGGCAACGCGGGTGGAACGCGCACCCCGACGGCAGGTTGATCAACGACGGCGGATTGCCCTTGATCGGCACCAGGTCCCCGTCCGCGTCACCGTGCAACGACGGCACACTCGACAACAACCCCCACGTGTACGGATGCTGCGGCCGACGCAACACCTGCGCCACACTCCCGCGCTCGACCGCCCGCCCCCCGTACATCACCAACACGTCATCCGCCACCTGGGACACCACGCCCAGGTCATGCGTGATCAGAATGATCGCCGACCGGAACTCCTGCTGGAGGTCTTCGAGCAGGTCCAGGATCTGCGCCTGCACCGTCACATCCAACGCCGTCGTCGGCTCGTCCGCGATCAACAGGTCCGGGTCGTTCACCAACGCCATCGCGATCATCGCGCGCTGCCGCATCCCACCCGAGAACTCGTGCGGATACTGGTCGAACCGCCGCACCGGCTGGGGAATCCCCACCCGACCCAGCATGTCCACCGCCCGCTGCCGGGCCTCCCGCTTCCCCGCCCTCGGATGGTGCACCCGGTACGCCTCAGCGATCTGCCTGCCGACCGTGTAGTACGGATGCAACGCCGACAGCGGATCCTGGAAGATCATCGCCATGTCCCGGCCCCGCAGCCGCCGCACCTCCTCCTCCGGCAGCCCGACCAGCTGGCGGCCACCGATGGAGATCTCCCCGGTGATCGTGGCCCGCTTGGCGTTGTGCAACCCCAGGATCGCCAGCGACGTCACGCTCTTGCCCGAGCCCGACTCCCCCACGATGCCCAGCGTGCGGCCCCGCTCCACCGAGAACGACACCCCGTCCACGGCCCGGACCACACCGTCCTCGGTGTCAAAGCGCACCCGCAGGTCTTTCACCCGCAGGTAGGGATCCTCACCGGAGCGTTGCTCCGGGACTACGGGGCGATCCGGTTCCCCGGACGGCGCCGACTCCGACCTGCCCACGAC
The DNA here is from genome assembly GCF_047921505.1 of Micromonospora sp. SL1-18. Lineage (NCBI taxonomy): Bacteria > Bacillati > Actinomycetota > Actinomycetes > Micromonosporales > Micromonosporaceae > Micromonospora > Micromonospora sp. SL1-18. Next base: position 39,947 of record NZ_JBLROA010000018.1, read on the forward strand.
CGCCTCCCCCTCAGTGACGAAGAGAACTTACAGCAAAGCTCTGGAGGCGAAAATAAGCTACAAAACGTGGGATGTCAGCGGCCTGAGCGTAACGACTGGGTTTCGGGCTTGGCCAGCCCTTCAGCAGGACATTCACTTCCGCAACTGGCGGCCTCCGTGCCCTGATCGCACGGCGAGTGCGACGATGGACGCGCGAGCCACGTGAAGATTCCCGCCGGCACGAGGTGGAGGTGACCATGACCGCGGCGGTGTTCGACCACGACGGGCAGTGGACGGAAGAGGAGTACCTCGCCCTCGGCGAGACGCAGCAACGCGTCGAACTCTTCGACGGGAGCCTCCACGTGACCCCTGCGCCCACCCCCCGACACCAACGGATCTCGCGCAAGCTCGGCAACATCCTCGAAACGGCCACCGAGGCCGTTGGACTGGAGTTGCTCGAGGCGGTGAACGTCCGGCTCCGGCCGGGCCGCATCCCCATCCCCGACATCGTCATCACCGACCCTGTCAACCTCGACGAGCTCATCATCGAGGCGGACGCAGTCCGGCTGGTCTGCGAAATCATCTCGCCGAGCAACGCGGCCACCGACAAGGTGCTCAAGATGCACTACTACGCCGCTGCCGGGATTGAGTGGTACCTCCTGGTCGAGCAGGAGAACGGCACGCTGCACCTGTACCGACGGCAGGGCCGGCACTACCGGGAGCTTTCGGTGACCAAGCCGGGCGAGGCGTTGGAGTTGACCGAGCCAGTGCGCGCCACGATCCGGCCGGAGGATCTCGTCTCCTGACGGATGTCGGTCCGCTCGCCTAGGGTCGGCGCATGAGCGAGTTCGACGCGGCGAGCGACGCCGTCCAGGCCGCCCTCGACGCGGGGGCGCGATACGCGGACGCCCGGGTGATGCACCGCCGCTACGAGTCGATGTCGGCCCGCAACGGCGACATCGAGGAGCTGACCCAGGACGAGAGCATCGGGCTGGGCGTCCGAGCGCTGGTCGGGTCGAGCTGGGGCTTCCATGCCGTACCCGATCTGTCGGACGCTCGCGAGGCCGGCCGGCGCGCCGCGGCGACCGCCGCCGCGAGCGCGCGGGTCCCCGGCCCGTCGGTCGACCTGGTCCCCGTCGAGGCCGCCGTCGCGAGCTGGGCCTCCGGATGCGAGGTGGACCCGCTCGGCGTCCCCCTCTCCGACAAGGGCGACCTGCTGGTCCGCGCCACCGAGACGATGCGCGCGCACGGCGCCGACCTGGCCGAGGGCCTCTACCAGATCTGGGACACCGCCAAATGGTTCGTCTCCAGCGAGGGGCACCGCATCGACCAGCGCATCCGGGAATGCGGCGGCGGCATCTCGGCCACCTCCATCGGCGACGGCGAGACCCAGCGGCGGTCCTACCCGAGCTACCGCGGGCAGTACGGCACCACCGGCTGGGAGCTGGTCACCTCGCTCGACCTGGCCGCGCACGCCGCCCGGATCGCCGAGGAGTCCCGGGAACTGCTCACCGCCCCCGAGTGCCCGGCCGGCGAGACCGATCTGATCCTCGGCGGCGAGCAGCTCGCCCTGCAGATCCACGAGTCGGTCGGCCACGCCATCGAGCTGGATCGGATCCTCGGCTGGGAGGCCGCCTTCGCCGGGACGTCCTGGCTTGACCTGGCCCAGCTCGGCGCGCTGCGCTACGGCTCCGAGCTGATGAACATCACCATCGACCCGACCATCCCCGGCGCGCTGGGGAGCTTCGGCTTCGACGACGAGGGCTCCCCGGCGGTCAAGCGGGACGCGGTCCGCACGGGACGATGGGTGGGAGTGCTCGCCGGCCGTGACTCGGCCGCCGTCGCCGGTCTCGGCTACGGCGGCAGCGTACGGGCGGACGGCTGGGCCCGGCTGCCGATGGTGCGGATGACCAACGTGGGCCTGGAACCGGGCCCACACACCCTCGACGAGATCATCGACGCCACCGACGACGGGGTGCTGATGGACATCAACCGCTCCTGGTCGATCGACGACAAGCGACTGAACTTCCAGTTCGGTTGCGAGGTCGGCTGGGAGGTGAAGAAGGGCCGGCGGGGGCGGATGCTGCGCAACCCCACGTACACGGGAATCGGGCCGGTCTTCTGGCGCTCGATGGACATGCTCTCCTCCGAGATCGTCCCGTGGGGCACGCCGAACTGCGGTAAGGGCCAGCCCGGCCAGGTCGGGCACACCGGCCACCCGGCCGCCCCGGCCCGCTTCCGCAACGTCCGGGTGGGGGTACGGGCATGAGAGAGCTGGATGTCGCTGGTCAGGTCGTCGAGCTGGTCCGCCGGCTTGCCGGGCCGGACGCGCAGGCCGAGGTCACGGTGGCCCGCGCCGACCTGGCGCTGACCCGGTTCGCGAACTCGTTCATCCACCAGAACGTCGCCGAGTCGGGCACGGCGGTGCGGCTGCGGCTGCACGTCGACGGACGGACCGCCGCCGGCAGCGGCAGTCTGCTCGATCCCGACGGGCTGACCGCCCTGGTCGAGCGAGCCCTGGCAGCGGCCCGGCTCGCCCCGCCCGATCCGGCCTGGCCGGGGCTGACCCCGCCGTCGCCGGTCCCGCCGGACGCGGTCCTCGACGAGGCCACCGCGTACGCGTCGCCCGACGAGCGGACCGCCCGGGTACGCGCCTTCGTGGACGCGGCCGGCGGGCTGGAGACCGCCGGCTACTGCCGGACAGCGTACAGGTCGGGCGCGTTCGCCAACTCGGCCGGGCATTCGGCGGTGGGGCGTACGGCCGAGGCGGCGATGGACGGCATCGCGCGTACCGGCGGGGCGGACGGGGTGGCCCGACGCTGCGCCGACCGGCTCGGTGAGCTGGACGGTGCCGTGCTGGGCGCCCGGGCGGCGGCGAAGGCGCGAGCCGCGGCCGATCCGGTCGAACTGCCCCCGGGGCGGTACGAGGTGGTGCTCGAACCGGCCGCCGTCGCCGACCTGCTGCAGAACCTCGCCTGGTTCGGCTTCAACGGCAAGCGGTACGCCGAGCGGCAGTCCTTCGCCGAACTCGGCGTCGTCCAGTTCGACCCTTCGGTGACCCTGGTCGACGATCCGCTGCACGCCTCGGCCCTGCCGTACGACCTGGAGGGCAGCCCGCGACACGCCCTGACCCTGGTCGACGCCGGCACCACGACGGCGGTGGCGCACGACCGGCGCAGCGGCGCCGAGGCGGGGGTGGCGTCCACCGGCCACGGGATGCCCGGCGCGTCCACCTTCGGCCCGATCCCGCACAACCTCCGCCTGCTCCCCGCCGCCGCCCGCACGGTCGGTGGGGACAGCCCGGCGTCCGTGGGCGGGACGGCCGACGGCGACCGCCCGGCACCCGGCCCGGGGGCGGCCCCGGGCGGGGCGGTAGCCGACGCGGACACCTCGGCGCTGGTGGCCGGGGTGGAGCGCGGGCTGCTGGTCAGCGACTTCTGGTACACCCGGGTGCTCGACCCGAAACGGCTGGTCATCACCGGGCTGACGCGCAACGGCGTCTGGCTGGTCGAGGACGGGGTGCCGACCCGGGCGGTCCGCGACTTCCGCTTCACCGAGTCGTACCCGCTGGCGCTGGGGCCGGGCCGGGTGCTCGGCCTGGGCCGGCAGCCGGTCCGCCAGCCGGATCGGGTCGACGGCTCCTGGTGGGAGGCGCCGCCGCTACGGCTGACGTCGTGGAACTTCACCGGCGGCGCGTCCGGCTGAGGAGGCTTCTTCCCGGAGCCGGTGCCGGTCGACGGATCGAGTCGCTGGCCCGGTTCACGGCACCCGTACGAATATTGATCATGGATCGGGTCTTTCCAACCTGGTGAACACACGGGACACTGCGTTGCGCGGCCACGCCGCGAAGATCGGCGTAACGTGTGTCAACTAGCTGCGCCGGTTCGCCGGCGCGGCCGCATGCGTGCGCAAGACGTGGCAGTGGACGTGGTCTCGCCGGTCCGCTGGCCGGTACGGAAGGTGATCCGCCGCCCCGTGGGGGCGCCGTCAGGGAGACTCGAATGACATCAAAGTCGGCTACGACGCCGATAACCCAGCCGCTTGGGGCGCGGGCACGCGCCGCGATCGCGGCGAAGTCGTTACGGACCGACCGCTGGTGGTTCGCGCCACTGATCACCGTCGTCGGACTCAGCGCCTGGGTCATCTACGCGACGGTGCGGGTCTTCATGCACAGGTGGTTCTGGGTCGAGGACTTCCACTACCTGACGCCGTTCTACTCCCCCTGCCTGACCGAGCGGTGCGGCGCGGGCTCCGCGCACATGGGCACCTTCCTGCCGGACTGGTGGATCATCCCGGACGCGGCGCTGACCCTGCCGTTCCTGCTGCTGTTCCGGTTGACCTGCTACTACTACCGCAAGGCCTACTACCGGTCGTTCTGGCTCTCGCCGCCGGCCTGCGCGGTCCCGGATGGACACCAGTCGTACGGCGGGGAGACCCGGTTCCCGCTGCTCGGGCAGAACCTGCACCGCTACTTCTTCTACGCCGCCGCGCTCATCTCGGCGATCAACACGTACGACGTCTTCTACGCCTTCCACTCGCCCAAGGGCTTCGGGTTCGGGCTCGGCAACCTGGTCCTGGTCGGCAACGTGGTGATGCTCTGGGCGTACACCATTTCCTGCCACTCCTGCCGGCACATCATCGGCGGCCGGCTGAAGCACTTCTCCAAGCACCCGGTGCGCTACAAGGCCTGGACCTTCATCTCCTGGCTGAACGTCCGGCACATGCAGCTCGCCTGGATCACCCTCGGCACCCTGGCGCTGACCGACTTCTACATCATGGCGGTCTCGGCAGGCTGGTTCGCCGACCCGCGGTTCATCAACTGAAGGCCCTCACATGACTGAGACGCGAATCGAACGACACCACTACGACGTCGTCGTGATCGGAGCCGGCGGCGCCGGCCTGCGCGCGGCGATCGAGGCCCGGCTGGCCGGCAAGAAGACCGCGATCATCTCGAAGTCGCTCTTCGGCAAGGCGCACACCGTCATGGCCGAGGGCGGCGCCGCGGCCGCGATGGGGAACGTGAACTCCCGGGACAACTGGCAGGTGCACTTCCGCGACACCATGCGCGGCGGCAAGTTCCTCAACAACTTCCGGATGGCCGAGCTGCACGCGAAGGAGTCGCCGCAGCGGATCTGGGAGCTGGAGACGTACGGCGCGCTGTTCGACCGTACGAAGGACGGGAAGATCTCACAGCGCAACTTCGGCGGCCACGAGTACCCGCGGTTGGCGCACGTCGGCGACCGGACCGGGCTGGAGCTGATCCGTACCCTCCAGCAGAAGATCGTCTCGCTCCAGCAGGAGGACAAGCGGGAGTTCGGCAACTACGAGGCGCGGATCAAGGTCTTCGCCGAGACCACCGTCACCGAACTGCTGCTCGACGGCGACCGGGTCGCCGGCGCGTTCGGCTACTACCGGGAGTCCGGCGAGTTCATCCTCTTCGAGGCGCCGGCCGTGGTGCTGGCCACCGGCGGCGTGGGTCGCTCCTACAAGGTCACCTCGAACTCCTGGGAGTACACCGGGGACGGTCACGCGCTGGCGCTGCGCGCCGGGGCGACGCTGATCAACATGGAGTTCCTCCAGTTCCACCCGACCGGCATGGTCTGGCCGCCCTCGGTGAAGGGCATCCTGGTCACCGAGTCGGTCCGCGGCGACGGCGGGGTGCTGAAGAACTCCGACGGCAAGCGGTTCATGTTCGACTACGTGCCGGACGTGTTCCGCAAGCAGTACGCGGACAACGAGGCGGAGGCGGACCGCTGGTACACGGACCCGGACAACAACCGGCGTCCACCCGAGCTGCTCCCCCGCGACGAGGTCGCCCGCGCGATCAACAGCGAGGTCAAGGCGGGTCGGGGTACGCCGGCCGGCGGCGTCTACCTGGACATCGCCTCCCGGCTGCCGGCCGAGGAAGTCCGCCGCCGCCTGCCGTCGATGTACCACCAGTTCAAGGAGCTGGCCGACGTCGACATCACCAAGGAGCCGATGGAGGTCGGCCCGACCTGCCACTACGTGATGGGCGGCGTCGAGGTGGACCCGGACTCCGGCGCGGCAGCAGGCACCGTACGTGGGCTCTTCGCCGCCGGTGAGGTCTCCGGCGGCATGCACGGCTCCAACCGGCTCGGCGGCAACTCGCTGTCCGACCTGCTCGTCTTCGGCAAGCGGGCGGGCGGCCACGCCGCCTCGTACGCCGACCAGCTCACGTCGCGCCCGACGGTGCCCGTGGCGGCGGTGGAGGCCGCGGTGGAGACGGCCCTCGCGCCGCTGCACCGGGACACCGGCGAGAGCCCGTACGCCCTCCAGCGGGACCTCCAGACGGTGATGGGGGAGCTGGTCGGGATCATCCGGCGGGAAGGTGAGCTGGCCGACGCACTGGGCAAGCTGACCGAGCTGCGCGAGCGGGTGGCCAAGGTGAGCGCGGCCGGCGGCCGCCGCTACAACCCGGGCTGGCACCTGGCGCTGGACCTGCGCAACATGCTGGTGGTCTCGGAGTGCACCGCGAAGGCGGCGCTGGAGCGGCAGGAGTCGCGCGGCGGGCACACCCGGGAGGACTTCCCGACGATGGACGCGAAGTGGCGGCGGGTGAACCTGGTCTGCTCGCTCGACGGCGACATGGTCCGCCTGGAGCACAAGCCGCTGCCGAAGATGCGCCCGGAGCTGATCGCCCTCTTCGACCGGGCGGAGCTGGCCAAATACCTGACCGACGAGGAACTCGCCGAGTTCGACGCCCTCGCTGAGGAGGCGAGCAAGTAATGGGGACCAAGAGGCAGTTCCGCATCTGGCGGGGCGACGAGACCGGCGGCGACCTGCAGGACTACACCGTCGAGGTCAACGAGGGCGAGGTCGTCCTCGACGTCATCCACCGGCTGCAGAACACGGAAGCGCCGGACCTGGCCTGCCGGTGGAACTGCAAGGCCGGCAAGTGCGGCTCCTGCTCCATGGAGATCAACGGCAAGCCGCGGCTGAGCTGCATGACCCGGATGTCGACGTTCGAGGAGAACGAGACCGTCACGGTCACCCCGCTGCGGACGTTCCCGGTCATCCGGGACCTGGTCACCGACGTCTCGTTCAACTACGAGAAGGCCCGGGAGACCCCGGCGTTCGCCCCGCCGGCCGGGGTGGCCCCCGGCGACTACCGGATGCAGCAGGTGGACGTCGAGCGCTCGCAGGAGTTCCGCAAGTGCATCGAATGCTTCCTGTGCCAGAACGTCTGCCACGTGATCCGCGACCACGAGGAGAACAAGCAGGCGTTCTCCGGTCCCCGGTACTTCATCCGGGCGGCCGAGCTGGACATGCACCCGCTCGACGCGAAGCCCGACCGCAAGGAGTACGCGCAGGCCGAGATGGGGCTCGGCTACTGCAACATCACCAAGTGCTGCACCGAGGTCTGCCCCGAGCACATCAAGATCACCGACAACGGGATCATCCCCATGAAGGAACGGGTCGTGGACCGCAGGTACGATCCCCTCGTGTGGCTTGGTAGCAAGATCTTCCGGAGGGGTCAGGTGCCTCAGACCAGCGTGACCAGCGGGCATCACAGCGGCGCCGCGACGGCCGACGATCCGCAGGAGGTGCACTCGCACGCCGGCGGCTCGCACGACACGCGGTCCGAGGTGCAGGCGCAGCAGGGCGTCAACTGGCACCGCGAGGTGCCGCACCCGACGGCACCCGCCGTCGACGCCAACGGCCGGCTGCCGCTGACCGAGCTGACCTTCGACAAGGCCGCCGCGCCGTCGCCGTTCGGCGACGACCTCCGGTTCCCGTTGCCGCCGCAGCACCTCAACTTCGCTCACCCGCAGCAGGACGAGCCGAAGCACTGAGCACGACACGAACGACGACGGGGGCCGCGGCAGATGCCGGCGGCCCCCGTCCCGTTTCCGCCCCCGTGTCCGCTCTCGCCGTTCAGGATCCCGCGAGCAGGGGGCGCAGGGCGGCGACAACCGGCACGTCGGCGGGCAGCCAGGGCACGCTGTCGAGTTCGGCGGCGGAGAGCCAGCGCAGCTCGGAGTGCTCCAGGGCCTTCGGCTGGTCACCATGGAGGAGGCGGGCCACGTACACCCGGAGGACGGAACGGCCGTGGGCCATCCGCACGTCGCGGCCGACCCGCGCGCCGATCTCCACGCGTACGCCGAGTTCCTCGGCGCACTCGCGGACCAGCGCGACGCTGTCAGTCTCTCCCGGCTCGACCTTGCCGCCCGGGAACTCCCAGCGGCCGGCCACCTCGGGGGGCGCGGAGCGGGCACAGGCCAACACCCTGCCGTCGACGACGATGGCCGCCCCGACGACCACCTTCGGCTCACGCCGGTCTACCTGCCCGTTACCGCTAGCCCGTTCGGTCCGCACGGGCGTCCAGCCTGCCAGATCAATCGGCGGTTTGGGTACCTGAGCTCGCCGTCAGGACAACAGAACACGGAAGTGTGGGCGTGGACACACCATCCGCGTGACGACAAACTAGAGGGCGGCGACTAGGACACGGGGCGGCGACGATTTGGCCACAAACCGGCAACGACGCCTGGGAGGTGCGGTGATTCGCGTGCTGTTCAGCGGGCGGGCCAAGCACGACTATCTGAGCGATGCCCTAGCCCTGCTGTCCGGGTGGACCCGCGAAGGTGAGCAGATCCACCGCACGCTCGTCCTCGACGACACCCAGCACGCCGCGTTGACCGAGCGGGTCAAGGTGGTCGCCGACGCGCTGCGCCTGCGTCCCGAGATCAGCCGTCGCGCCGACCGTACGCAGATCCGGGTGGGCCACGGCGACGGCGAGCCGCTGACCGAGGGCGAGGTCCTGCTGGCCGCCCGCATCGAGGACGCGGTCCGCGCCGTCACCCAGCACTGAGCCGGATGGCACGCCCCGCCTAACGTCGTAGGGCATGACCACCCCCACGTACGACCGCAAGGACCAGTTTCAGCAGATCCAGAGCGGGCTCCTGGCCGGCGAACAGATCATCGCCGTCTACGACGCGGTCGGGACGGGCACCGGCTTCATCGGCCTGACCGATCGTCGCGTGATCATCCAGGACCGCTCCTTCATCGGCAAGCGGTACGCCATCACCAGCATCCCGTACGCGAAGATCACCAGCGTCAGCGTGGTGAGCAACAAGTCGTGGGGCGGCTCGTTCTTCTCCACCGGGGCGATCGCGATCCACGTCGGCTCGCAGACCTACGAGGTCGAGTTCCGGGGCGCGCAGAAGAGCCACCACGTGCACAACGTGATCCTGCACCACATCTCCTGACGCCTTCGACGTGCCGGACGCGCCGGTCGCCCTGGTCCTGGGCACCAAGGTGGAGGCGGACGGCAACCCGTCGGCGTTTCTCGCCGCCCGGCTGGAGCTCACGCAGCGGCTGTTCGCCGCCGGCAAGGTCCACGCGATCCTGGTGTCCGGCGACAACATGCACGCCGGCTACAACGAGCCCGAGGCGATGCGGCGTTGGCTGGTCGACCGGGGTGTGCCGGCGGGCAAGGTGGTGCTCGACTACGCCGGCTTCGACACGTACGACTCGTGCGTGCGGGCCAAGCGGATCTTCGGGGTGGACCGCCTCACGGTGGTGACCCAGTCCTTCCACCTGCCCCGCGCCGTCTCGCTGTGCCGGCACCTCGGCATCGAGGCCAACGGCGTGGGCGACGACACCGTCCGGCGGTACGCCCGAAAGTGGCGGATCAGCTCGACCCGCGAGTACGGCGCCTGCGTGAAGGCGGTGGTGGACGTGGTCTCCGGCCGCGGCCCGGTGCACCTCGGCCGCCGCGAGACCAGCGTCGACGACGCCCTCCGCGTCGGCTGAGGCGCTCACCGGGTCAGCCGCCGGTCGCGGGCGTACCGTTCATCGAGGCGACCGGCGGCGTCCCGGCGGATCCCCGTCCGCAGGGAACCCAGCAGCAAGCAACCGTCAGCAGCAGCTGGCGGGAGCCCCGGTAGGGGCAGCTTCCTCTTCCGCGGCCGGGGTGCAACAAGCGCCTGCGGTCGCCTTCTCCAACTGGGCGGAGTCGGCCTTGACGGTGTAGACCTCCCACGGCTCGTTGCCAGGTCCGCGGACCCAGACCTTGTCCTGGAGCGCGTAGCAGCACTCGGTGTCGTTCTCCTCGAGGGTGATCAGGCCGGCGTCGGCAAGCCGCCGGGTCGCCGCGTTCACCTCGTCGGTGCTGAACACCTCGACACCGAGGTGGTCCAGGACGGTGGACTGGTCGGGCTCGCCTTCCAGCAGGACGAGCTTCAGTGGCGGGTTCTCGATGGCGAAGTTCGCGTAGCCGGGGCGGCGCTTGGCCGGCTCGGCGCCGAACAGCTTGGCGTAGAAGGCGACCGAGCCGTCGAGGTCGGAGACGCGCAGGGCGAGCTGGACACGGGACATTGGCTTCCCCTTATCTAGGTTCTTATCGAAGCAGGACCCCCACTGTTGCACCCTGTTTTGAACCCTGTCAAGGTAGAGTCATGTCGAAACAAGCCCTGCCGGTGGTGGACCTACGCGCGGTCGCATGCTGCTCCCCCATCGCCGTCCGCGCCATGGACGCCGACCAGGCGACGCTGGTCGCGCCGATGTTCAAGGCACTCGGCGACCCGGTCCGGCTGCGGCTGATGTCGATGATCGCCTCGGTGCCCGAGATCTGCGTCTGCGATCTGACCTCGGCGTTCGACCTGTCCGGGCCGACCATCTCGCACCACCTCAAGGTGCTGCGTGAGGCCGGCCTGGTCGACTCGGAACGGCGCGGCACCTGGGTCTGGTACCGGGTCAGGCCGGAAGCGTTCCGCCAGCTCGGCGCGCTGCTGGACATCTCCGCCGCGCCCGCCGCGGAGGCCGGCGCGTGAGTCTCGCCCGACGCGCGTCCGCCGAGTTCGCCGGCACCGCGATGCTGGTCGCCGCCGTGGTCGGCTCCGGGATCGCCGCCAACCGCCTCTCCCCCGACGACGTCGGGCTGCAACTGCTGGAGAACGCGATCGCCACCGCCCTCGCGCTGGGGGCGCTGATCCTGATGTTCGGGCCGGTGTCCGGCGCACACTTCAACCCGGTCGTCTCCGCCGCCGACTGGTGGCTGAGCCGACACACCGGAGCCGGCCTGACCGTACGGGAACTCGCCGGCTACGCGGCGGCGCAGGTCACCGGGGCGGTCGCCGGCACGGTCCTGGCCGACCTCATGTACGGGCTGCCGGCCGTGTCGTGGTCACACACCGACCGCACCGGGAGCAACCTGTGGCTGGCCGAGGTCGTCGCCACCGCCGGCCTGGTCGTCCTGGTCTTCGCGCTGGCCCGCAGCAACCGGGCGACCGCCGCGCCCGCCGCCGTGGGTGCCTACATCGGCGCCGCCTACTGGTTCACCTCGTCCACCTCGTTCGCCAACCCGGCGGTCACCATCGGTCGGGCGTTCACCGACACCTTTGCCGGCATCGCCCCGGCATCCGTGCCGGGCTTCGTCGCCGCCCAGTTCGTCGGCGGCCTGATCGCCGTCGCCGCACTCGCAATCTGGTACCCGCACGCCGGGCGCTCCGCCGACGCCCTCGTCGTACCCCACCCCACCGAGGAGGCCGTGCTCCGATGAGCGACAAGCCGAGCGTCCTGTTCGTCTGCGTACACAATGCCGGCCGTTCCCAGATGGCCGCCGGCTGGCTGCGCCACCTCGCCGGCGACACCGTCGAGGTCCGCTCCGCCGGCAGCGCGCCCGCCGAGCGAATCAACCCCGTCGCCGTCGAGGCGATGCGCGAGGTCGGCATCGACCTCACCGACCAGACCCCGGTACGCCTCAGCTGGGACGCGGCCGAAGCCAGCGACATCATCGTCACCATGGGCTGCGGAGATGCCTGCCCGGTGTTCCCTGGAAAACGGTACGAGGACTGGCAGCTCACCGACCCCGCCGGTCAGCCCCTCGACCTCGTACGCCAGGTCCGCGACGAGATCGGGCGCAAGGTCCGGACGCTGCTCGCCGACCTGCGAGCCCAGCGGTCACTCGCCAGCTAACCTGCCGTGCGGCAGAACGGCCGACAATGCGGCCAGTACACCCTGCGGGTCGTACGCGATTCGGTGCCCGTCGCTGACGACCCGGCGGGTGCCCGGGTCGACCGGGTCAATGTTCGCCCAGCTCACCGGCACGACGCCCATTTCGACCTCCAACCCTGACGGGCACCGCACCCGGACTTCCCTCAGCGGCCCCCACTCGCCCAGCCGGACGACCTCGCCACCGAGCCGGTCCGTCCAGACGCCCGGCTCCGCGTATCGCGGGTTGTCGGTGAGGACCACGATGTCGACGTCGGAGTCCATCCGCGCGGCCCCACGCGCCCAGGAGCCGACGACCAGCACCGCTCGGACGTCTTCGTGCTCGGACGCCCACCCGGTGACCAGGTCGACCACCGATCGGACTTCCCGGGACCGCTCCGCCGTCACCATGCGGCCGAGTCTGGCACGCAGTTCGGGGCATCGAGGGCTCGCGGTCACTGCCGTTCGCACCGGCAGCTACGCTGCGGTATGGACGGCCAGCCCCCGAAGACGGCGTTCGACTTCGAGCAGTACGAACGTCGCGTCCGCCAAGGTCCCTGCTTCGTCTGCGCCTTGGTGAGCGGAGATCCCGACTACCGGCACCACGTCGTGTACGAGGACGATGAAACGGTTGCCTTCCTCACCCGTAACCCGACGCTGCTCGGCTACTGCCTCGTCGCGCCGAAGCGGCACATCCAGAGCTGGATACAGGAGATGGAGCAACACGAGTTCCTGCGCTTCCAAGGCGTCGTATACGCCGTCGCGAGCGCTGTCGCGGCGACCCTGCCGACCGAGCGGATGTACTCGATGAGCCTCGGCAGCCAGCAGGGCAACGCTCACCTCCACTGGCACCTGGCGCCGCTACCCCCGGGCGTGCCCTACCACCAGCAGCAGTTCTACGCGCTCATGGCCGAGAACGGCGTACTCACGGTCGACGACGACGCCCAGTCGGCCCTGGCGCGGGAAGTCCGCTCCCGCATCCAGCTCTGAGGATCGGCCCCTGTGCGGGTGCCGCTGGGCGTCGTCGCTCAACACGCTGCGTTCCGGAACCGGGCCTGGCCCTACCCGCCCGCACCCGCTCGGTCTGGCGAGAAGACGACCTGCCAGGAGCCGGTGATGTGCTCGGGCACGATCTCGATCGTCGCCGAGTCGCCGGGGCGCAGGCCGAGGCCGAAGTGCTTCCAGTCACCATCCTTGTCGCCGTACAGGCCGTTACCGCTCATCGCGTAGTCCCACCACTCGCCAGTCGTGATCTCCACGTCGTTGATGCGGAGGTGGAGCAGCCCAGGCGTCTGGGCGACCATGTCGATCGAGTCGATCGTCTGCCAGGTCAGGGTCCGCCGTACGGTGCGGGTCGGGTCGGCGGGATCGGATCTGATGATGACGGCATCCGGGCACAGCGCCGCGGTGCAGCCGGCGGGAAGCACCTCGGGCAGTGGGTCGAGCGTTCCTGACGGCCGGGGCGGCAGCGGGTACTGGTCGAACGGGACCCGCTCACCGATCGCGAGCCCGAACGTGCCGATCTCCGGGATCGCCACGCGGCCACCGCCCGTGTCCTCGGACCGCCGCGCTCCGGTGATGATCATGGCGAAGGTGACCGGCTTGCCGACCGAGACCTCCAGCCCGGTCCAGCCCTCGTGTCGGAAGGTGCCACCGCAGCGTCCCGAGACGAAGCCATGGCCGTTGACGGTCAACTCTGCCTCAAGCGTGACCTCCCCTCCCGTGTCGCAGCGGCTGAAGACGACAAGATCGAGAGTGGTCGGCACGATCGTCAGCTCGATGCGATGCTGCGGCAGCGCGCCCGACTTCGCGGCCACGACGCGCGCGCCGCTGGCGTAGTCCGGGAACCCTTCGATCGTGCGTACCGGCGAGGGGCTGTCCGCCGGGGTGGGGGTGCCGTCGGGGCGCAGCCCGGGCACGACGCCGGCCGCGACGCCGGCCACGGCGACGATCGCGCAGGCGGCCCAGGTCGCGACGCGGCGGCGCCGGCGGGTGACCACCTTGGCGTGTACGCCCTGCAGCCGCATGTGGTGCATGACGTGCTCGGCCGGGTCGCCGGAGCGCTCGTCGAGCACCTCCTTCAGATCGGTCAGGTTCATCGCAGCATCCCTTCCGGCGTCAGCGTCTCGTCGAGGCGGAGCTTGGCCACCGCCCGGCTGGCCTGGCTCTTGACCGTGCCGACCGAACAGCCGAGGACCTCGGCGATCTCGACCTCGGAGAGGTCTTCGAAGTAGCGCAGCACGAGCACGGCGCGCTGCCGCCGGGGTAGCCGGCCCAGCGCCCGCCACAGGCGGTCCCGGTCGTCGAGGCTGACGTGCGGGTCGGCCTCGATCACCGTCTCGGGGAGGTCGGCCGTGGGCAGCTCACCCCGCCACCGGCGCCGCCACGACGACGCGTACGCGTTGACGATGATCCGCCGCACGTACGGCTCCGGGTCACCGTCGATGCGCCGCCACGCCTCCCAGGCCCGTGCCAGCGCGGTCTGCAACAGATCCTCGGCCGATGCCCAGTCGCGGGTGAGCAGGAACGCGGTGCGCAAAAGCCGCGGTGACCGGGTGACGACGAAGTCGTCGAAGCCCTCCGGTGTGATCACGTGGCCGCCCTTCTGTCAGTCGGTCACCAGGTAGTACCGGCTGTGACCGGAGAAGGTTGCATGGCGATCGCCGACCGACTCAAGTGGTCCGTAGTGGCCTCCTACAGCCTCCGAGAGCGCGGCCTCGAGTGCCGTGGCTCATCGGGTCCACGCCACAAATCGCTCGTACAACTCCCGCGGGTTCACCGTCGGCCGCCGCGAACAACAGCGCGCCAACGTACATGCCCAGGCCGACCCGGTCCGGCCCATACGCCTCGCCGAGCTGCACCCGGGCGGGCGGACATGGCCACGGCTGCCGGCAGGACAGGCAGTCCCAGGACGGACGCTGCGGCTGGTGGCCGTTGCCGCCCATCCGCTCGCTGAGGGCGTCCAGCACGCGGACGCCCCGGGCCGGCCGGGCCGTCACCGGGTGCCCCGCGACTTGACGTCAGAGGCCCGCCGGATCTGGCCAAGGGTCAGCAACGGGCTGATGCTGGGGATGATCGTTGGACCGTCCCACGCTGGCCGGTCGGCCGCCGCCTCACAGGAGGCGTACGCGCCACCGCGATGCGGGTACACGGTTGCGGCGCCGGTCTGGTCGATCCGCCCCTGCCGCTGTTGCTTGAATCGCCACACCGCGGTGCCTCCCTCGTCGGGTCCTGGCACCACCATGACGTCGCAGTGTCACCGGACGCGACGGCGCAGTACGCGACAAACCGGCCACATTCGCGGCGACATTTAGGCGACACGTGACTATCGTGAAGGCTATGACCGCCCCCAACGTCACCCTCCGCGCCGTCCGCGTCCGGATGCGCATGAGCCAAGATGACTTCGCCCGCGCTCTCCAAGCCGCCGGCCACCGAGTCGGCGAGCCCAACGACGCCAACAAGCGGCTCGTGCAGCGTTGGGAGTCCGGCGTCATCGCCGCGCCACGGCCCGTCTACGCGCGCGCCCTGGAGGTCGTCACCGGCCTGCCCATCTCGCTACTCGGCTTCGCCGCCGTACCCGCTGGCCATGTTGCCGACGACCACCACGGCGGTCATGACCTCACGTCGCCGATGTCCGATCTGGCCACACCCACGCCCCGGCCGGCCGCCGTGCACGGCTCCTACGAAGGTGTTTGGCTCAGCCGCTACCAGTACCACTCCAGCGGCCGGGGAGAGTCGTTCGCCGGGCAGCACTACGTGGTCGTGCTCCAGCACGGCGACCGGTTGACCGCACGCAGCCTCCCAGGCTCGGCCGCGTCGTCGCTGTCGCTCGACCTCACCGTCGACGGTAGCGTCGTCACCGGGACATGGGTGGAGCAGACCGACCCGGCCGGCTACTACCGGGGCGCCCGGTACCACGGTGCGATCCAACTGCTGGCCGAGCCCACCGGCCGGCGGATGGCGGGGAAGTGGGTCGGGTTCGGCAAGGACATGGACGTGAACACCGGCCCGTGGGAGCTGGTATTCCAGGACGCCTCGACATCGAAGGCGACGCTCGACCGGTACAACCGCCCGACGTAGTACGCCGCTCCGGTGAGCTGCTGCCTTGTCACCTGAGCAACGCGGGCAAGGACGTGGTTATACCCACCAACTTCCACCTTCGGCTGCGGCACGGCTGGACCGGTCGGCCGAGGCGGACCCGTCGGCCTGGGCGAAGCTGCTGGCCGCGGCCGGCCCGAATTTCCATGCCTTCGTCGCGCTAGGCAACGTTGGTCGTTCTGTGGATTCTGCGCGGGCTAAGGAGGCGTGAGATGCCCGCGTGACCTGCGTGAACGCGACCCGCCGTTGGCCGCACTGCCTAGCAGGAGAGCACGGTGCGTTCAGCTTGCGGTCGTCACGGATGCCGTTGCAGGCCGGTGTTGACCGCTGGATCGGGCACGCGACGGGCACGGCGACCGCTGATCCCCGTTGGCGGCCCTGGAGATCTACGATCGCGATTCCCGGCACTGTTCGACAGGAGGCCACGTGAGCTTCACCGGCCGCCGACTACGCCAACGGAACACGGTGTTGTCCGGCTTCCTCACCGGCGCGCTGGTCCATGCCTTCGCCGTGGTGGCCTTCGCGGCCCTTGTGCTCTTGAAGATGGAGGGATGCAACGCCCACGACGGGCGGGCTGGGACACTGACGGCGGCTGTCATGGTTGACCTGCTGCTGACCGGACCCCTGCTCTGGATTGTTGTTCGAACCCACAGAAACGGCCGACTCGCAGTGTTGGCCGGCTGGGCATTGAGTCTCGTCTCGGCGCTTGCGCTGCTCACCGCAGCTGCGGTGCATCTCAACTCGCTGCCGGCTGGTTGCCCCGTCTAAGCGCTCGAGGCAGCGGAGGATCTCCTGCTTGCTCAAGCCCTCCGAGATGCGTCGGTGCATGTGAGATCGGCGCTGCCTGAAGCGCTACAACGCCCGAGACGCCTACCGCATGCTCATCGAGATGGGCCATCAGCAGTAGTGATATCCCGCCTAAACTGCCGCGATGGACTCGCCATCCCACGAGCGGAAAATCCGCCCGTCCCAGCCCGGTCCGGCCGCCGCTCGACGCCCAACCAGCCCTGCTCCGCACCATCCCGGCCGTCCCCAAACCCTCGGCCACGAAGCGAAGACGACGGATAGAGGAACGCAACCAGAAACAGCAGCAGGCGCGGTAGTCGGCATTATTGGCGGACTCACGGCAGTTGGGGGAATGATCTTCCTTCTCTACCAGTACAACGCACCCACCACCCCCAATCTGGTCCTCGGGGCAGCGCTCGTGTTCGGTGGCCTGCTACTCCGCATCGAGTCGGCGATTCGGGGCACGGGCGGGCGTGGGAAGTCCTGACCGCGTTACACGGTGACTCCGCTTGATGGGTTGGTCGGAGGCCATCAACCGACGGCCGACCGCTAACCTACGAGGTTCTTGGTCATGATGTGCTCGCGACGCACGCCGTCGGGCATGAGGTCGCCGAGTTCACCCGTGTCACGGAAGCCGTTCCGCTGGTAGAGCGCCCAGGCGTGCATGTTGCCCTCTACAACGGCCAGCCGCAGCGTCCGCGCGCCCACCAGCGGGGCCCACTGCTCGACCGCCTGCACGAGTTGGTCACCCACGCCTTGCCCACGTCCCATGGGTGCCACGTACATCGAAATCAGCTCGACGACCCCGTCGTGGTCGGTTGGCACCCCGCTGGCCATCCCGACGGGTTGTCCGTCGAGCATCGCCACGATGTTGTACGAGCCGGGGATGGCCAGTCGACCGCGCCAGCGTTCCTCGCGGTCGCCGTCGCCCTGCCAGTCCGCCAGCTGGGCACCGAAGGCGTACCCAGCCTCCCCCAATGCAGCGAGCCGCAGTTCCCGCCACATCTTCCAATCGCCCTCGCCGAGCACGCGTGTATCGATCATGCGGAGAGGGTTCCTCAGGCGTGGCGAGCAGGCAACCCGATATCCGGTGACGCAGTGTGACGACGAAGGCCCCTCTCGCACGGCGAACTGTCACGCCCCCGATCCGATCAGGAATCGAGAAGCGGCCGGGGGCCGTCGGCCCTAGCCTTCCTTGAGACGGCCGGCATCTCGCCGAGCCTTGAGCGTCGAAAGGCAGACCGGAAATGCCCGCGAAGAATCCCAAGACCGAGTCCGACGGCTTCAGTGCCGAGGAGCGTGCCGCGATGAAGGCGCGCGCGGCCGAGCTGCGTGCCGAGGGCAAAAAGGGAGCCAAGAAGGCCGACGGGCTGCAAGCGGTCCTCGACAGCATCGCGAAGATGGCGCCGGAGGATCGTGCGCTCGCCGAGCGCGTGCATGTGACGGTGACCGCCACCGCTCCCGAGCTGTCGCCAAAGACCTGGTACGGGATGCCCGCCTACGCGAACGCGGACGACAAGGTCCTCGTCGCCTTCAAGAACTCGGGCAAGTTCAACTCCCGCTACTCGACTCTGGAATTCCAGGACGCGGCCAACCTCGACGACGGAGACATGTGGCCGGTGTCGTACGCGCTCCAGAAGTGGAGTCCCCTCGTAGAGCAGAAGGTCATCGAGCTGGTGAAGACCGCCGTCTCCTGACCCGGCAGTCCGGATTCAGACGTTGAAGCGGAACGCTGCTTCTCCCCTGACCTGCGGCGGCCTGGTCGGCGCGCTGGTCACGCTTGCTCCTGGGCTCGCGTCGTTGATGGCTGGTTGCCGACGTTTCACAGTGTCTTGTGCCCCGTGTGTGCCCCGGAAGACTCCTTGACCCCCAGGCAACAAACACGCGGCCTTGACCTGCCGATTTACCGGCCTTCACCTGCGAACACGGTCCCTCAAGGTCCGTGCTTGTCCGCCCGCGTCCGTCTGGGTTGTCACCCAGCTAGTCACTCAGCCCCCGCAGTCGGCGAACCTCGTCGAGGATCTCGCCGTCTGTAGGGACGATGAGCACCCTGCGGTCGGCCGAGTCCCGTTCAACTACGACCATGTCCAGCGCGAGGGCCAGAGCAGCACGAAGGTCGCCGAGTTGCTGTTCCGGATCCCCGGCAAGTTCTGTGGCCGAACCCGCGACATGGGCAAGGCCGCTTCGTTGCGCGATCTCGTTGACCTCCTGGAGAGCGCCGACGAGGCTTTCAGGTCCCCCACCCTCCTCATCCCAGCGACCGGCGAAGGCAGGGCTGAGATACACCAACGCCCTTGCTCGGCCGATGTTCACGTCCAGCAGTTCGCGTACGGCATCGATGCACTCGATCTCACTCAGTCCGCCGGCTCGCAGCGTGGCCAGTACGGAGTTGGGGCGGCCCCCGGCGCTGAGGTGTCCTCTCGCGCGGTCGACTGCGGCCCGGTACCGCTCCTCCTGCATCGGCCAATCTTGACACTCGGTCTGCCCAGACGGGCGCACCGTCAGGTTGGAAGGTGCCTTGGCCGACTCCAGTCGCCGATTAGGTCTACGAGGTGAGCAGGCGTGAGACTGGTCGCGAAGGACGGAGCAGCGCGGTCCGAGGCCGTGTCGGTGCCGCTGCTGACCCGTGTTGACCGCTAGATCGGGCACGGGTCGGGCACGCTGGCAGTTTCTCCGAGTCCCTTCATTGACTGATGCCGCTACCCTACGGGTGTGGCCGGGATTCGCCTCGCGTGGCTCGCTTTGCCCCTGCTGGTCGTCCTTGTGTTGGTCGTCGTGGTACTGCGGCGTCGGCGCGGGGCGTCGTCCCTGACGGACAGCAGGCAAATGGAGCTGGCTACTGCGCGCAAGGCGATCCGTCAGAGCGCCCGCGAGAGCCGCCGGCGTCGCCGTGGCAGTCTTCGCGGTAAGGGCGGCGGTGGTAACGAGGGTCAGGCTATCGACGCCGGCTTGGCGAGTGAATCCGGCGGCATGCCGTAGTCTGCTCGGTCGTCTGTGCGCCTGATGCTGCGGCATGGATCTGGCACGCTGGGTCCTCCTGAGCGTGGCCGGCCGCCCGGCCGATGCCGGCCAGAGGTCGCCAGCAGGCCGGGGCCGGGCCAGCGTGCCCCATCCTATGGGCCGTCTTGACCCGTTCGGTGTGAACGAACGACCGGCCGGCGAGGAGCTGCGTAAGCCGCAGGGCTGAGCTGCCCCAACGGTCCGTCAACGTCCATGGGCGTCCGGCCTCGGTCGCCCCCGTCGTCACCCACTTGGTCACCCAACCGGTGTCACTGTTGCCTACCGGGTGGGGCTACGACGGCCTTCGCCGGGAGCGGTCGGCTCGGGTGCTGGCTTGCAGTCATTCGAGCACTTCACGTATGTCCGGCCAATGCCTCCCAGGACAACGGTGGACTCGCTCAGTTGGGCGTAGAGGGATGTACTGCGGTTCTCCGGGACAGTCCGAGGACCGACGGAGAGTGCGGTGATCCGTAGATTGATGACAGACATCGCCCCGCTCTTGTCGCGCTCAAGCTGCCAGGTGCCGGAGCCATCCAGGCGGTCTCGCGACTGGTCGAAGGGTGACGGTCGATACTTCTCAAGGTCACCCGAATAGAGCCTCTCAGCGATGTCTGTCGCCTCGAAACTGCCGTCGGCAGTGAAGTGCAGCAGTGCACCACTCGCCTCATGCTGCCAAGATCCGACGACGTCGGCCGGCGTCATCGACGCCGTGGACGCGTAGGTGCGGCATGACTCCCCGAAGCAGCCGGTGAGCATCGCGAGCAGCAGAATCGCGAGTACAAGCTTGCGCATGCCTGTCATCGTGACCGCGATCGATCATCAGGCACAAATCACGTGCGCCGTCGTTGGGAAACGGCGCTTGCTGATGGCCTCCGAACCTGCGTCAAGGTCACGTTGACGGCTCGTTCGAACGCCGCGACGGGTCGTCGCGCGACGAGGCTGTGGTGGGGATGCGGCGCGAGCATCACGGGCAGGCCCCCGCCTGCCGGCAACGCCGGCCCGAGGGGTCGCAGAGGCTCCGGGGTCAAGGGCGGCCCGCAGGGCCGTCGCGCAGCGATGCGAAGCACCCTTGAGGCCGGAGGGGCGGCCCCGCATCCTCCGCGCCGCATCCCCACCACGGCCGGCGGTGACTCGCCCTACGGCGCGGCGGCGCGACGGCCGCCGCGCCCCGGCCGGCTGCCGGCCCGCGAACCTTCACCATCCTCGGCGCTGCCGTCTGCGGCGGCCCCGGGCTCCCCGCTCTCCGCGCCAGCCACCGGGCGTGTTGCGTGGCCGGCGTGGAGCGACAGCGGAGCGTCGGACGCGCGCCCAGGCGGCGGCGCGTGCGGCCCGTTCAGGGCCGCCTTGACGCCTGGCGGCCGTCGTGCCCTCCGAGGTGCAGGCGTGGGCGGCTGACCGGGCCAAGGTGCTGGCTCCGTCGACCCTGCGCAACCTCGTCGGGCTGCTGCGCTCGATCTACGCAGCGGCGGTGCTGGATCGGCTCGTGGGCCGCTCCCTCGTGGTCCGGGTCAGCCTGCCGTCAGCTCACCGGGAACGCATCGTGCCGCTCACCGTCGACCAGGTGCGCGCGCTCGCCGAGGCGATTCCCGCCCGCAATCGCGCGATGGTCGTCACACAGGCCGGGTTGGGCCTACGCCTCGGCGAGCTGCTCGCGCTTCGCGTCCAGGACGTCGATTTCGCCTCGCGCCTGGTGCGCATCGAGTGGCAGTTCGCGCCGCAGTCCAAGGTGAGGACGGAACCCAAGACGCCCCGGTCCCGCCGGACCGTGCCGCTGCCGAAGATCGTCGCCGTCGCCCTCCGCGAGCACATAGCGGCCTTCCCGCCGGCTGATGACGGGACCATCTTCACGACCCGCTTCGCCGGCCCGTACCGGCACGACTACTACGGCTCGCTCATCTTCGGCGCGGCCGTCCGGAAGGCCGGCCTACCCGAGAGCATCACGACCCACGACCTGCGCCACCACTACGCCTCGGTGCTGTTGATGCAGGGCGAGTCGGTCATCGTGGTCGCCGAACGGCTGGGGCACGAAAACGCGACCCTGGTCCTGTCGACGTACGGACACCTGATGCCGGACTCGGAGGAACGCACCCGCCGGGCGGTCGATGAGGCGTGGGGGTGTGCCCCCGGTGTGCCCCAGAGCGAGGGCACACCATCCTGACCTGCGGGAACAGTCCGGATTCAGACGTTGAAGCGGAACTCGACGACGTCGCCGTCCTGCATGACGTACTCCTTGCCCTCGATCCGGACCTTGCCGGCGGCCTTCGCCGCCGCCATCGATCCGGCCGCGACCAGGTCGGCGTAGGAGACCACCTCGGCCTTGATGAAGCCGCGCTGGAAATCGCTGTGGATGACCCCCGCGGCCTCCGGCGCGGTCGCGCCGACCGGGACGGTCCAGGCCCGCGCCTCCTTGGGGCCGGCCGTCAGGTACGTCTGCAGCCCGAGGGTACGGAAGCCGACCCGGACGAGCTGGTCCAGCCCGGGCTCGGACTGCCCGATCGACTCCAGCAGCTCGCGGGCCTCCTCCTCGGGCAGGTCAACCAGCTCGGACTCGATCTTGGCGTCCATGAAGACCGCCTCGGCCGGGGCGACCAGGGCGCGCAGTTCGTCGAGGAACTCGGCGTTGCCCAGTTCGGCCTCGTCGACGTTGAAGACGTAGAGGAACGGCTTGGTGGTGAGCAGATGCAGCTCGCGCAGATGCTCCAGCTCGATCTTGGCGGCGGCCGCGCCCGCGTACAGGGTGGTGCCGCTGTCCAGGAGGTCGATGGCCTTCTTCGCGGCCTCGACGGCGGCGGCCCGGTCCTTGCGGAGCTTGGCCTCCTTCTCCAGCCGGGGCAGCGCCTTCTCCAGCGTCTGCAGGTCGGCCAGGATCAGCTCGGTGTTGATCGTCTCGATGTCGTCGGCCGGGGAGACCTTGCCGTCGACGTGCACCACGTTGGGGTCGGAGAAGGCGCGCACCACCTGGCAGATCGCCGTGGCGTCGCGGATGTTGGCCAGGAACGCGTTGCCCCGGCCCTGCCCCTTGGAGGCACCCCGGACCAGACCGGCGATGTCGACGAACGAGACCGGCGCCGGCAGCAGCTTCTGCGAGGAGAAGATCTCGGCGAGCTTGCCCAACCGCTCGTCGGGGAGCCCGACCACGCCGACGTTCGGCTCGATGGTGGCGAACGGGTAGTTCGCCGCGAGCACGTCGTTCTTGGTCAGCGCGTTGAACAGGGTGCTCTTGCCGACGTTGGGCAGGCCGACGATGCCGATGGTGAGACTCACGACGAGCCAGCTTACGCGGTTCGCCGCGACGACCGGGCAGGCAGGCCCCGCGGCGGCCGGGAAAGGGACAGCGGTCACGCCGGCCCAGGTCTTCGACGCCGTACGCCGCCGGGCTCAGCGGGACTGAGCGGTCAGCAGCCGAGGCTCGATCCGGGTCTCCCGCACGCTGCCGTCCGCTTCCCGGGTCACCCTGTACGCGGCGACGCCCTCCCGCTCCGCCACCGCCTCGGCCAGCCGGGTGCCCCGGTAGACCAGCCCGACCCCATCGTCCGTGCAGTAGCTGGTCGGCAGCGTGCCGTCGCCGACCAGCTTGTGCATCAGCGGCCGGCGCTGCTCCTCGCCGTCGTAGTGCACGCCGTTGCCGTAGGGGAGCCAGCCCAGCCCCTCAGTGAACGGTCGCAGGGTCGGGCCGAAGCTGTCGGTGGCGCCGCCCAGGTGCCAGCAGATCGACCCGGCCGAGACGCCGCCCAGCACCACCCCGGCCAGCCAGCACTCGTGCAGGATGTCCTGCAGGCCGTGCACCCGCCACACCGCGCAGAGGTTGGCGACGCTGCCGCCGCCGACCCAGATGATGTCCTGGGCGAGCAGGTGGGTCCGGAGGTCCTCGACGTTGGGCATCGGGAACAGGGCCAGGTGGGACGAGCGGAACCGGGTGCCGGCGAACGCGCCGTAGAACACGGTGTAAGAGGTGGGCTGGTCACCGACGGCCTGGTTCAGGTAGCAGATCCTCGGCGCGTCGCCGGCCTCGGCCAGCTCGGCCATCAGCTCGAAGACCGGACCGGGCTGCGCGTCCCACGGCCCGCGGTGGCGGCTGCTGAAGCCCATGCTGGTGGCGACGATGGTCGGCTCGCTGGCGGGCATGCTCGTCCTTCCGGTCGGTGACGATCGAAAACATCCTGCCCGATCGGGCTCGTCCGCCTCGGCAGCGGCCCACCGGTGATCCGGCGGCCGGGCCGGTGCTCAGCCGGCGAGCAGGCGCGGCCACTCCATCGCCTCGTCGCCCCGCTCTGGCAGCGCGCCCGGCGGCAGCTCGACCGCGGCGGCGAGCGGCAGCGTGAACCGGTGCGGGGCGGCCGGGCCGGCCAGGTACGACTGGTCGAGCAGCCAGCGCACCTCGTCGACCGTCCAGCCCAGCCCGCGCCGGCCGGCGATCTCCCGGACCAGCCGCAGGCCGACCCGGGTGTCGTCGTCGTAGAAGCGCATGCACCAGTGGTGCGCCCACATGCCGAGCGCCCGCAACCCGGCCGCGTCGAGCGAGCCGACGAGCCGGCCGCAGGCGGTCTCGGCGAAGGCGCGCCCCGGGTCGTCGGCCCGGTCCCGTTCGATCGCGCCGTACGCGGCCGCCGCCACCACCCGCATCCGGTCGTAGAAGCCCTGCACCACTGTGCGGTCCAGCCGTATCCGCCCCGACCACATCAGCGGGCACCTCGCCCGGCCACGCTCGCCATACCCCCGCACCTTTTCTTGAGTTGGTTGGCGGGACCGTACCGGCCACTACCGACACTTTCGACGGCGGAAACCGTTGCCGCGTCAGGGATAGCAGGCCTGAGCTGGATCGTCTGTATTGGTGACAGAGAAAGAGCGGGAGGGTGCGTGGACGAGGACGACCGGGCCCGGCTGGCCGATTTCGTGGCCAGCCGTACGCCGGCCCTGATGCGGGTCGCGTACCTGCTCACCGGCGACCGGCACGCCGCCGAGGACCTGTTCCAGTCGGCGCTGGCCAGGACCATCCCGAGGTGGCGGTCACTGCGGCACGCCGATCCGGAGGGATACCTGCGGACGGTCATGTACCGGGAGCAGATCAGCTGGTGGCGCCGGCTGCGCCGGCGGCGGGAGACGGCGCTCACCGGGGACGAGGCGATCCAGTCGGATCCGAGCGCGGGCACCGACGTACGCCTGGCGATGCGGGCGGCGCTGCGTCATCTGCCGCCGGCCCAGCGCGCGGTGGTGGTCCTGCGCTACTACGAGGATCTCCCCGAGGCCCGGGTGGCCGAGGTGCTTGGTTGCACGGTCGGCACGGTACGCAGCCGCACCCACCGTGCGGTGACCCGATTGCGCCAGCTCCTACCGGACGTCGAACTCCTGGAGGTACGGCAGTGACCAGCCCGTTCGAGGACCTCATCCGCACCACCCTCTCCGACCTTGCCGAGGAGGCACCACCAGTGCAGGATCAGTTGACCCCGGCGGAACGCCGGACCCGGAACCGCAAGCGCGTCACCACGGCGCTCACCGTGGCGGGAGCGGTGGCCGCCGTACTCGTCGCCGCGCCGTTCGCCGTCGCGGCGACCGGCGGGGAGGCGCCCGGCCCCGCCGCCCCGCGCCCACCGGCGGCCGACCTCCCCTCCCCGCCGCCCTCCGCCCCGGCCGACCTCCCCTCCCCGCCGCCCTCCGCCCTGGCCGACCTCCCCTCCCCGCCGCCCTCCGCCCCGGCCGACGCCCCCTCTCCGAGCGCCCCGCACTCCGCCCCGGCCGACGCCCCCTCCCCGCCGCCCTCCGCCCCGGCCGACATCCCCTCGCCCAGCCCCTCGGCTGGCTGACCAACCCACCCGCCGCACTCGAGTCGAGGCCCCTCTTTCCTGGGAAGGGGGGCCTCCCGGCGCGGAATGCCACGCTTCCGGTGAATCTGCGGGCATCTGGGGATGGGAGCCGGAGACAGGGCGTACGGTCGGGTCCGAATCCCGCCAGCCGAGGGCTGGACCTGCGAGGCAGTATCGGTGGCGTGGAGTTGGACTTCGAGCGGTGCTACCGGGCCGTCGACAGCCGCGACCAGCGGTTCGACGGCTGGTTCTACACCGGCGTGACGTCGACCGGGATCTACTGCCGGCCGTCCTGCCCGGCGACGACGCCGAAGCGGCAGAACGTCCGGTTCTTCCCGTCGGCCGCCGCCGCGCAGGGCGCCGGCCTGCGGGCCTGCCGCCGCTGCCGCCCCGACGCCGCCCCGGGCTCGCCGCAGTGGAACGTCCGGGCGGACGTGGTCGGGCGGGCGATGCGGCTGATCGCGGACGGGGTCGTCGACCGGCACGGCGTGCCGGGGCTGGCGTCCCGGCTCGGCTACACCGAGCGACACCTGCACCGGATGCTCAGCGCCGAGCTGGGCGCCGGGCCGCTCGCGCTGGCCCGGGCCCAGCGCGCCCAGACCGCCCGGATCCTCATCGAGACCACCGGGCTCGGCCTGGCCGAGGTCGCGTTCGCCGCCGGCTTCGGCAGCGTCCGGCAGTTCAACGACACCGTCCGCGAGGTGTACGGGGCGACGCCGTCCGAGCTGCGGATCAGCCGGGCGAGGCGACCGGCGGCGGGCGGGGCGGGCACGATCACACTACGGCTGGCGTACCGGCCGCCGTTGCACGCGGCGGCGCTGCTGGACTTCCTCGCCCTGCGCGCCCTGCCCGGCGTCGAGGAGGTACGCGACGGGACGTACCACCGGGCGCTGCGGTTGCCGCACGGCGCCGGCACCGTCGCGCTGACCCCGGCCGACGGGCACGTGGCCGCCACGCTGCGCCTGGCCGACATGCGCGACCTGGCGCCCGCGGTGGCCCGCTGCCGCCGTCTGCTCGACCTCGACGCCGACCCGGTGGCGGTCGACGCCACCCTGGCCCAGGACCCCGCCCTCGCCCCGGCGGTCCGGGCGGAACCGGGCGTCCGCCTCCCCCACGCCGTCGACGGCTTCGAGATGGCCGTCCGCGCCATCACCACCCAGCAGATCTCTCTCCGCTCCGCCCGCACCACCCTCACCCACCTCCTCACCGCGACCGCCGCAGGCCACCCTGTTGATCATGGAGTTGTTGCCGACCGGCCTGGCGT
This sequence comes from Micromonospora sp. SL1-18, assembly GCF_047921505.1. Lineage (NCBI taxonomy): Bacteria > Bacillati > Actinomycetota > Actinomycetes > Micromonosporales > Micromonosporaceae > Micromonospora > Micromonospora sp. SL1-18. The sequence continues at coordinate 66,827 of NZ_JBLROA010000018.1, forward strand.
GTCACGACAACAAGCTCATGATCAACCCTGGCCGGAGCCGGGGTCGGACTGCGCGCTGCAGGGGTTTCCGGGGGCGGAGGAGGTGCTGTTGGTGCCGGACTCGGGGTTCCGGATGCCGGGGGCGCGGCGGGAGACGATCCGGTCGGTCGCGCGGGCGATCGCCGAGGGCGCAGTGGACCTGGAGCCCGGTGGGGACCGGGAGGAGGCGGTACGGCGGCTCACGGCGCTGCCCGGGATCGGCCCGTGGACCGCCGGCTACGTGGCCATGCGGGCCCTCGGCGACCCCGACGTCTTCCTCCCCACCGACCTGGGCGTACGGCGGGGCGCCGCGGCGCTCGGCCTACCCGACGACCCGAAGACCCTTGACGCGTACGCGGACCGCTGGCGCCCCTGGCGGTCGTACGCGGTGATCCGACTCTGGAGAGCGGTATGACCACCCTGGACAGCACCATCGTCGGCACCCCCGCCGGCCCGCTGAGCGTCCTCGCCGGACCGGACGGGGCGGTCCGCGCGGCCGGGTTCACCGCCGAGCCGGCGGCCCTGGTGCCGCTGATGCACCCGAGCCTGCGCGGTGAGCTGCGGGACCGGGCGGACCTCGGCCCGGTGACCGCCGCGGTCCGCGCCTACCTGGGCGGCGACCTGACCGCGATCGACGCGGTCCCGGTCGAGCAGCACACCGGCGGCGCCTTCCTGGCCCACGCCTGGCGAATGCTGCGCGACGTGAAGCCGGGCGAGCCGGTGACGTACACCGGTTTCGCCGAGCTGGCCGGGCGGCCGGCCGCGGTACGCGCCGCCGCGGCGGCCTGCGCCCGCAACGCCGCCGCCCTCTTCGTTCCGTGCCACCGGGTGCTGCGTACCGACGGCACGCTCGGCGGCTACCGCTGGGGGCTGGACGTGAAGAAGTGGCTCCTCGGCCATGAGCGACGCCCGACGGCAAGCTGACCGGGACGTTCCGTGGCGGACGCGGCACGGAATGCCGTGGAGCGACCCGGGTCGGCTGCCTACCATCGGCTGATGACGGATACGGCGAGGACGGCCCGCACCGGTGCCCCCGAGCGTCCAACCCTGGACGGCATCGAGGAGACCTGGGCGCGCCGCTGGCAGGAGGACGGGACGTACGCGTTCGACCGCACCCGGGCCGGGGAGCGCCAGCACGTGTACGCGATCGACACCCCGCCGCCGACCGTATCCGGCGAGCTGCACATGGGACACGTCTTCTCGTACACGCACACCGACACGGTGGCCCGGTTCCAGCGGATGCGCGGCCGGACGGTCTTCTACCCGATGGGCTGGGACGACAACGGCCTGCCCACCGAGCGGCGGGCGCAGAACGTGTACGGGGTGCGCCCCGACCCGGCGCTGCCGTACGACCCGGACTGGCGGCCGCCGGCCATCCCGGTGACCGACGACGCCCGGAAGAACCCGATGGCCATCTCCCGGCGCAACTTCATCGACCTGTGCGAGCTGCTCACCGTCGAGGACGAGAAGGTCTTCGAGGCGCTGTGGCGGCGGCTCGGGCTGTCGGTGGACTGGTCGCTGACGTACACCACGATCGGCCGGGTGGCCCGGGCGACCAGCCAGCGGGCGTTCCTGCGCAACCTGGCTCGCGGCGAGGCGTACCAGGCGGAGGCGCCGACACTCTGGGACGTCGGGTTCGCCACCGCCGTGGCGCAGGCCGAGCTGGAGGACCGGGAGCGGCCCGGCGCGTACCACCGGCTGCGCTTCCACGGGCCGGGCGGGCGCGAGGTGCTGATCGACACCACCCGGCCGGAGCTGCTGCCGGCCTGCGTGGCGCTGGTCTACCACCCCGACGACGAGCGGTACGCGGACCTGGTCGGCGCGTCGGTGCGTACCCCGGTCTTCGGGGTCGAGGTGCCGGTGCGCGCGCACCCGCTGGCGGACCCGGCCAAGGGTACGGGCATCGCGATGGTCTGCACGTTCGGTGACCTGACCGACGTGACCTGGTGGCGGGAGCTGCGGCTCGACACCCGGGTGGTGATCGGCCGGGAGGGGCGGCTGCTGCCCGAGCCGCCGGCCGGGGTGCCGGCGGAGCCCTACGCCGCGCTGGCCGGGCAGACCGTGAACGGCGCCCGGCGGACGATGGTCGAGCTGCTGGCCGACGCCGGCGACCTGGTCGGCGAGCCGCGCCCGATCACCCACCCGGTGAAGTTCTACGAGCGCGGGGACCGCCCGTTGGAGATCGTCTCGACCCGGCAGTGGTACCTGCGCAACGGCGGCCGGGACGCCGGGCTGCGGGAGGAGCTGCTGGCCCGGGGCCGGGAGCTGCACTGGGTGCCGGAACACATGCGGCACCGCTACGAGCACTGGGTGGGCGGCCTCACCGGGGACTGGCTGGTCAGCCGGCAGCGCTTCTTCGGCGTGCCGGTGCCGGTGTGGTACCGGCTCGACGACGCTGGCGAGCCGGACTGGGCCCAGCCTCTCACACCGGACGAATCGATGCTCCCAATCGACCCGTCCAGCGAGCCGCCGCCGGGATACGAGGAAGCGCAGCGCGGGCTGCCGGGCGGCTTCGTCGGCGACCCGGACGTGCTGGACACCTGGGCCACCTCGTCGCTGACCCCGCAGATCGTCGGCGGTTGGGAGACCGACCCGGAGCTGTTCCGCCTGGTGTTCCCGATGGACCTGCGCCCGCAGGGGCAGGAGATCATCCGTACCTGGCTGTTCGCCAGCGTGGTCCGGTCCCACCTGGAGCACGGGGTGCTGCCCTGGCGGGACACTGTGCTCTCCGGCTGGATCCTCGACCCGGACCGGAAGAAGATGTCCAAGTCCAAGGGGAACGTGGTCACCCCCCTGGCCCTGCTGGAGCAGCACGGCTCGGACGCGGTCCGCCACTGGGCCGCGAGCGGCAAGCCCGGGATGGACCTGGCGTTCGACCCGGCGCAGATCAAGGTGGGGCGGCGCCTCGCCACCAAGCTGCTCAACGCGTCGAAGTTCGCCCTCGGGCTGGGCGCCGCCGACGCGTTGCGCGCCCCGGCGACCGAGCCGCTGGACACCGCCATGCTCGCCGAACTCTCCGGCGTGGTCGGGGTGGCGACCGCCGCGTTCGACGGGTACGACCACACCGCCGCCCTGATGGCGACCGAGGCGTTCTTCTGGCGGTTCTGCGACGACTACATCGAGCTGGTGAAGGAGCGCGCCTACGGCTCCGGGCCGGGGGCCGACTCGGCCCGGGCGGCCCTGGCCACCGCGCTCTCGGTGCAGTTGCGGCTGTTCGCCCCGGTGCTGCCCTTCGTCACCGAGGAGGTCTGGTCCTGGTGGCGGTACGGCTCGGTGCACCGCGCCCCGTGGCCCACCACGTACGAGGTTGGCCGGGCGGTGCAGGGGCCCGGTGACCCGGAGCTGCTGCGGCTGGCCGCCGACGCGCTGGGCCAAGTGCGCCGCGCCAAGTCTGAGCGGAAGCTGTCGATGAAGGCGGAGGTGCCGCTCGCCGAGGCGCTCGGTCCGGCGGCCCTGCTCGACCAGCTCACCCTGGTCGCCGACGACGTCCGGGCGGCCGGCCGGATCACCAAACTCGACCTCCTCCCCAACCGCACGCCGGAGCTGGTCATCGCCTGCGCCTTCTGACTCGGGGCATACTCCAAGATCCACGCACCTTCGGGGAAAGTGCCGCCTCCGCACGACGGGAGGCAGCACTTTCCCCGAAGTTGCCGCCGCCCCGGGGAGGGTGGGGCGGCGGCGGGGATCAGCTCGTTTCGCCGGCCACGCTGAAGGAGCGGAGGCGGTCGACGGCGAGAGCGGTGGCGCCGATCGCGACCAGGGCGGTCAGGGTCGCGGCGACCGGGACCGAGACGGTGGTGCCGAGCAGGTCGGTGGGGGCCATCCGGTCGGCGAGAGCGATCACCCACTGCTGGATCGAGAGCACCTTGGTGCCGTCCACGAACCGGCCGAGCAGCCCCTCCCAGATCAGCACGTAGACCAGGCCGAGCAGCACGGGCCGCCGGGTCAGCAGGCTGAGCGCCAGGAACAGCGCCGAATACGCCAGCGCGCCCAGCGCCGACGCGGCGGCGAGCGCCAGTCCGAGTCGTACCGACTCGGCGAGCACCCCCGCGACGTAGAGCGGGACAGCGACGGTGGCCGCGCTGACCCCGGTCGCCACCGCGAGCTTCGGCAGCACGATCTGCCAGCGCGGCAGCGGCTTGGTGAGGATGTGCACCACTGTGCCGTCGTCGATCTCGGCGCCGAGCACGCCGGTGCCGACGATCAGCGCGACCACCGGCAGCACCACGGCCAGCCCGAGCCCGACCAGCACCGGCGGCCCCCACTGGGCCGGGTGGACGCCCAGGGCGCGGGAGACGATCGCGAGCGCCAGCAGCAGCGCGGGCAGCGGGAGCAGCAGCAGGAACCGGCGCCGGCCGAAGAGTCCGCGCGCGGTGATCCAGGTAACGGTCGACATCAGTCAGCTCCCCACCAGGTAGGAGAAGACGCTCTCCAGCGATTCGTCCTCGGGCGTCAGCGACCGGACCCGGACGCCCCGGGCCAGCGCGATCTTCGGCAGCGCCCGGGTGAAGGCGCCGTAGTCGCCGGCCCGGACGGTGAGCCCGTTCCGGCCCAGCTCCACGCCGGTCACCGACGGCTCGGCGATCAGCGCGACCGCCAGCGCGCGGTCGTCGGTGGAGCGGACCGCGAAGACGTGCGGCCGGTTGGTCATCAGCCGGCGGATGGTCCGGTAGTCGCCGGAGGCGGCCAGCCGGCCGGCGACCATCACCTGGACGGTGCCGGAGACCTGCTCGACCTCCTCCAGGATGTGCGAGCTGAACAGGATGGTCCTGCCGGCGTCGCCGAGGTGGTGCAGCAGGGCCATCATGTGCAGCCGCTGCCGTGGGTCCATCCCGTTGAACGGCTCGTCGAGCAGCAGCACCTGCGGGTCGTGGACCAGCGCGGCCGCCACCCGGGTGCGCTGCCGCATGCCCTTGGAGTACGTGCCGATCCGCCGGTCCTGCGCGTCCGCCATCTCGACCAGGTCGATCGCCCGGCGGGCCGCGGCCTCCGGGTCGGGCAGCCGGTGCAGCTTCGCGCTGGCCAGCACGAACTCGTACGCGGACAGGAAGCTGTGCACCGCCTCCCGCTCGCTGACCAGGCCGAGCCGCCGGTAGACAGCCGGGTTACGCCAGGTCGGCTCCCCGTCGAGGGTGACCGCGCCCCGGGACGGGGCGAGGAAGCCGGCCATCATGTGCAGCAGGGTGGTCTTCCCCGCGCCGTTCGGCCCGAGCAACCCGGTCACCCCGGGCCCGAGCCGCATGGTGATGTCGTTGACCGCCACCACGTTGCCGTACCACCGGGAGACCCCGGCGAGGTCGAGGGTGGACGCGGGAGTGGTTGGCGCCGCCGACTGTGGGCCGGCACTGATCGTGGTCATCGGGCGGCCACCTTCCGGTATCGCAGCAGCAGCAGGGCGACGCAGCCGGCCACCAGCATCACGGCGACGGCCACGTAGACCGGTCCGAAGTGGCCGATCTGCGCTTCGGTCTGCCCGCCGGGAGCGAGCAGGTCGCCGAGGGTGTACTGGCCGACAGCATGGATCAGGCTGGTGGGCGAGCCGAGCATCGCCAGCTCGTTGACCGTCCGGGACGGCATGATCGAGAGGATGCCGACGATCGGGGCGGTCATCAGGAACACGGCCACGATGCCGCCGGCCGCGAACGCCCGCTTGCCGGTGAGCGAGGCGATGAGCAGCCCGACCGAGGCGAAGACCACCGCCCACAGGGCCGCGTAGAGCAGGCCGGGCAGCAGGTCGAGCAGCTCGTCCCAGACACCGCGCATCCCGGTCTTGGTGGTGAACGCGGCGCCGAGGAACATCACCAGCTGCGGCGCGCCGAGGAGCATCCAGAGCGCGGTGCCCAGCGCGCCGAGCTTGGCCAGGGCGTAGTCGCCGCGCGGCAGCGGGCGGGAGAAGTAGAGCGGCAGCACGCCGCTGAGCAGGTCGCGGGAGACCAGCTCCGGCCCGACCACCGCGACGAAGAAGATGACCAGCCAGCTCATCGCGTCGGCGAATTGGGCGTACGTCATGACGACCTGGCCGGTCTGGGTGCGTACCGCGGTCAGCCCGGCGGCGACGATCACCACGATGCCGACGACCAGCCAGGGGAAGATCTTCGCCTTGGCGGAGCGACCCAGCCCGAACGCGGTCCGCAGGCCGTGCAGGTAGAGCGCCCCGAAGACGTGCCGGCGGCCCAGCCGCGGGCCGGTGTAACGCTGGTATCCGATGTCGTGGATGACGCCGGTCGGCTCAGGCATGGCTGGGCTCCCTCGTGGCGAAGAGTTCGGCCACCCGGTGCCGCCGCTGGTCCAGCCGGTGCAGCGGCAGGTCCAGCTCGGCGACCGCGCCGAGGATCAGGTCGTAGGTGGCGTCGTCGGCGAGCGGGACGAGCAGCAGCCGCCCCTCCCGGGACACCGGCAGGTCGAGCGCGGCGAGCCGAGCGGCCAGGTCCTCCGTACCCTCGCTCACCTCGACGGCGAGCACGTCGGTGGCGGAGGTCATCGCGGCCACCCGGTCGGCGCGCAGCAGCCGGCCGCCGTCGATGGCGACCAGGGTGTCGCAGATCCGCTCCACCTCGCCGAGCAGGTGCGAACAGACCACCACGGAGATGCCGAACTCGGTGCCGATCCGGTGGATCAGCGCGAGCATGGCGTCCCGGCCGGCCGGGTCGAGGCCGTTGGTGGGCTCGTCGAGCAGCAACAGGTCGGGGTCGTGCACCAGGGCCTGGGCGAGCTTCACCCGCTGCTTCATGCCGGTGGAGTAGCCACCGACGGCCCGGTGGCGCTCCTCGTGCAGGCCGACGTGGCGCAGCGCCTCGGAGGCCCGCTCCCGGGCGACCGTACGCGGCAGCCCGCTGATCCGACCCAGGTGGGTGACCAGTTCGGCGGCGGAGAGGTCGGGCGGGAGGGCGTCGTGTTCGGGCATGTAGCCGACCCGGGCGCGGACCGCCGCGGGGTCGGTGGTGGGGTCGAGGCCGAGCACGGAGACTCGGCCACTGGTCGGGGCGAGCAGGCCCAGCAGGATCTTGATCAGGGTGGACTTGCCGGCGCCGTTGGCGCCGACCAGCCCGATGATCCCCGGCTCGACCGACACCGTGAGGTCGGCCAGCGCGGTGACCCGACCCCCGTACGTCTTCGTCAGCGACTCGGTCGCGAGCAGTGTCACGACGACCAGCGTAGGCACTCGGGGCCGTTCCCGGGGCCGGCTGCGACCCCGGCGATTCCCTGATCCCTGGCGATCCGGCCCCTAGGTGGCCACCACTCGCGCCGGGTTGACACTCGGTAACGGGTCGGCAACCTAGGATGACGATCAGGCGTCCAACATGGGGAGCCGGCGTCGCCGACCGGGGCGCGGCCGGAACGGACCAAACCGGGGAAAAGTCATGACCGTCGACACGGACTGTCCCAAGGTGAGCGTGGTGGTCCCCACGCACAACTGCGGGCCGCACATCGACCGGCTCGTCGCGTCGCTGGCGCGCCAGTCGCTGCCGCCCGGGGAGTTCGAGGTGATCTTCGTCGACGACGGCTCGACCGACGACACGCCGGGGCGCCTGGCGGACCTGGCGGCCACCCACCCAAACTTCCAGGTGGTGCACCAGGAGAACTCGGGGTGGCCGTCCCGGCCGCGCAACGTCGGCGTGGAGCAGGCCCGGGGCGAGTACGTCTTCTTCGCCGACGACGACGACTGGTTCGCGGACGAGGCGATCGAACGGCTGTACTCCTGCGCCCGGACGTACGACGCGGACATCGTGGTCGGCAAGATGGCCGGGCACGGGCGCAGCGTCCCGCGCGAGCTGTTCCGGAAGAACCGGTTCGACGCCACGCTCGCCAACGCGCCGTTGATCGACAGCCTGACCTGCCACAAGCTGTTCCGGCGGGCGTTCCTCGACAAGCACGAGCTGCGGTTCGCGGAGGCCCCCCACCGCCGGCTCGAGGACCACCGCATGGTGGTCCGGGCGTACCTGGTCTCCGGGCGGACCTGCGTGCTGGCGGACTACACGTGTTACCACCACTACCGGCGGACGGACGCGGGCAACGTGACGGCCAACCGGCTCGACCCGGCGGAGTACTACGGCGCGCTGCGCGAGGCGCTCGACATCGTGGACGCGCACGTCCCCCCGGGTGCGTTGCGCGACCGGCTGCACCGGCGGTGGTTGCGCAACGAGATGGCGGAGCGGTTGCGCGGGCGCCGGATGACCGATGCCCCGGAGGACTGGATCGAGCAGGTCGCCGGGGAGATCCGGCAGATCGTCCGGGAGCGGTTCGCCCCGGGCGTCGCCGCCGGCCTGCCGCCGCTGCACCGGGCCATCGCGTCCCTCGCCGAACAGGGCCGGGTCGCGGATCTGCACCGGCTGGCCGAGTGGGAGGCGGGGGTCCGGGCGTACGCCGAGGCGCCGCGCTGGGAGCTGGCCGGTGCCACCCTGACGGTCGCCTTCGTGGCCCAGCTCCGCGCCGGCGACCGGCCGATGCGGTTCGCCGCCGACGGTACGGAGCTGCCGCTGTTCCCGGTGGACGGCATCGAGCCGCCGCCGGACGCCGCGCCGGCCGGGCGGCCGAAGGTCGACCTGGTCGCCTGCCGGCTGGAGACCCGGGAGGAGATCTTCCTGCCGGTCACCGTCGACACCCTGCGCGTACCGGACGGGGACGCCCTGCAGATCCGGCACCGGGCGACCGCGACGGTGGACTTCGCGGTGTTCAACGGCGGCCGGACCCGGGGCACCTGGCAGTTGAAGGCCCGGGTGACCGGCGCGGGCTGGACGCGGGACGTCGGTCTGGCACTGCTCGTGCACTGCGCCGCCGACGGCGCCCCACCGCGGGTGGAGTACGAGCGAGCCTTCTGGTCCCGGCTCCGCCGGCTGGTGACGCGGCTGCGCCACCGACCACGCCGCCCCCACCAGAGTTGGGAATCACTCGTCTAGGCTCCTGGCCACTCCGTACCCTGGCAACGGCGAGGCAGGAGTGGCACTCTCGACCGATCGCCGGCCGGCTGAGAAACTGTGGGACCGGTCGGTGAGTTGGGGGTTCGATGAGCAACGGGTGGGTGCTTCCCGAGGACGTACTGCGGGACGCGCCGAACTACGCGCCCCGCACCAGTGAGCTGGCCGATCTGGAGCTGCTGCTGACCGGGGCGTACACCCCGCTGGCCGGCTTCATGACCCGGGCCGACCTGGCCGCGCTGAGCCGGCGCGGCCGGCTGGCCGACGGCACGTCGTGGCCGGTGCCGGTGACCCTGCAGGTGCCGAGGGCACTCGCCGACGGGCTCGAGCTGGACGACCCGCAGCGCCGGGCGCTGGTGCTCACCGACGGCGAGGGCGCCCCGGTGGCCGCGATGGACGTGACCGACGTCTGGCCGGTCCGCGAGGGCATGGCGGGCGTCGGCGGCGCGGTACGCCGGCTCGGCGACGGCGGCCACGGGCCGTTCCAGCGGTTGCGGCGCAGCCCCGAGGAGGTCAGGGCGCTGCTGCCGCCGGGCCGGGTGCTCGGCGTCTTCGCCGACCGGCCGCTGCACCGGCCGCAGCTCGCGCAGATCGCGCACGCCGCCCGCACCCTGGGCGCGCACCTGCTGGTGATGATTCCGGTGGGCGAGGAGGGCACCGGCGGGCTGACGTCCGAGGCCCTGGTCCGCGCCGTGTTCGCGGCCCGCGACCGGATGCCCCCGGCCACCCTGGTGGCGGTGCCCCTGGTCGGGCGGCGCGACGAGATCAGCGACGCTCTGCTCCGCGCCCGGGTCGCCGCCGCGTACGGGGTGACCCATCTGCTCTCCACCGAGGGGATGCTCTCCGGGGCCGGCCTGCGGGTGCTGGTGCCCCGGGAGCTGGCGTACGACAACCGGGACGGGCAGTGGCGCTGGCGGGAGGACATTCCGCCACGCAACCGGCGGCTGGCGCTCAGCCAGGAGGAGATCGACGACCTGCTCGACCGGGGCTTCCCGCTGCCCGAGTGGCACACCCCGCCGGCGGTGGCGAAGGAGCTGGCCCGGGCCCGTCCGGCGCGCCGGCACCGCGGCCTGGTGATCTTCCTGACCGGGCTGTCCGGGTCCGGCAAGTCGACCATCGCCCGGGGCCTGGCCGACCTGCTGCGCGAGGGCGGCGAGCGCAGCATCACGCTGCTCGACGGTGACGTGGTCCGCCGGGAACTCTCCGCCGGGCTGGGGTTCAGCAAGGCCGACCGGGACGCCAACGTGCGCCGGATCGGCTGGGTGGCCGCCGAGATCGCCCGGCACCGCGGGGTGGGCATCTGCTGCCCGATCGCTCCGTACGCCGCCGCCCGGGCGGTCGCCCGGCAGATGGCGCACGCTGCCGGGGCGGGCTTCCTGCTGGTTCACGTCGCGACCCCGCTCGAGGTGTGCGAGCAGCGAGACCGCAAGGGCCTGTACGCCCGCGCCCGGGCCGGCCTGATCACCGGGATGACCGGCATCGACGACCCGTACGAGGAGCCGACCGACGCCGACCTGGTGGTGGACACCACGGACCTGGCCGTCGAGGAGGCGGTCCATCGGGTGATGGAACACCTGACCGAGACCGGCTGGGTGGAGCAACGCCTCCAGTCCGCCTGACCGTCCCCGCCGGCCGCCGCCGTTCGCGGTGCGGGCGGCGAGCCCTGTGTTCCCGTACACCGTCCCTTCCGTCGTGCCTGCCTGCGCGCTAGTGTTCAACTTTGTTCGAACACGTTGAACCACGTGGACACGTGATCGCGGGAACGGAGGTGACGGCGAGTGCTGGCACGGCAGCGGCAGGCAGCCATCCTGGAACGGGTCCGCGCCGCCGGGGGCGTACGGGTCACCGACCTGGCCATCGAGTTCGGCGTCTCCGACATGACCATCCGGCGCGACCTGGAGACCCTGCACGAGCAGGGCCTGCTGGCCAAGGTACACGGCGGGGCGACCCTCGCCGGCTCGACCGACGAGCCGGGCTTCCGGGCCAAGTCGATCCGCCAGTCGGCCGAGAAGGCGGCGATCGCCGCCCGGGCCGTCCAGCTGGTCCGCCCCGGCGCCGCCGTCGCCCTCTCCGCCGGTACGACCACCGCCGAGCTGGCCCGCCGTCTGGTGGACGTCCCCGGGCTGACCGTGGTGACGAACTCGCTGCCGGTGGCCGAGATCCTGCACGTCGGCGGCCGGCCGGACCAGACCGTGGTGCTCACCGGCGGGGTGCGTACCCCCTCGGACGCGCTGGTCGGTCCGCTGGCCGTGGCGGCCCTCGGGGCGCTCCACCTGGACCTGCTCTTCCTCGGCGTGCACGGGATCAGCGAGCGCGCCGGGTTCACCACCCCGAACCTGATGGAGGCGGACACGAACCGGGCCCTGGTGGCCGCGGCCGACCGGCTGGTGGTGCTCGCCGACCACAGCAAGTGGGGCACCGTCGGCATCTCCTCGATCGTCGGGCTGGAGGCCGCGGACGTGCTGGTCACCGACGACCGGTTGGCACCGGAGGCGCGCCGGTCACTCGCGGACAGGGTGGGCGAGCTGGTCGTCGTGCCCGGCACTGAGGGGGAAAAGTGAGGCGTACGCGGATCGAGCTGGCCGACGGCCGCGAGTTGATCTACTTCGACGAGCGGGACGACGCGGTCCGCGACCAGCCGGATCGGCGTGAGCTGCCCCCGCCGCCGCCGGCGTCCCAGCTCCGGTACGACCCGCTGACCGACGAGTGGGTGGCGGTGGCGGTGCACCGGCAGACGCGCATCTTCCTGCCCCCGGCCGACCAGTGCCCGCTCTGCCCGTCCCGGGACGGCCGGCTCAGCGAGATCCCCGCCCCCGACTACGACGTGGCCGTCTTCGAGAACCGCTTCCCGTCGCTGAGCCAGCGGGTCGCCGAGGAGCCGGCCGAGATCACCCCGTTCACCCCGGTACGCCCGGGCCGTGGCCGGTGCGAGGTGGTCTGCTTCAGCGACGACCACCACGCCTCGTTCGCCGGGCTCTCCCCGCGCCGGGTGCGGACCGTGCTGGACGCGCTCGCCGACCGGACCAGCGCCCTCAGCGAACTGCCCGGGGTGGAGCAGGTCTTCCCGTTCGAGAACCGGGGCGTGGAGATCGGGGTGACCCTGCACCACCCGCACGGCCAGATCTACGCGTACCCGTTCGTGACGCCGCGGACCCGCGCCATGCTCGCCGCCGCCCGCCGGCACGCCGAGCGCACCGGCGGCAACCTGTACGCGGACGTGCTCGCCGCCGAGCGCGCCGCCGGGGACCGGGTGGTGGCGAGCAACGCGCACTGGACGGCGTACGTGCCGGCGGCGGCCCGCTGGCCGTTCGAGGTGCACGTGGCCCCGCACCGGCCGGTGCCGGACATCCCGGCGCTGGACGACGCCGAGCGGGACGCCTTCGGGCCGCTCTACCTCGACGTGCTGCGCCGCTTCGACGGGCTGTTCGACCTGCCGATGCCGTACATCGCGGCCTGGCACCAGGCGCCGGTGCACGTCGACCGCGAACTCGGGCACCTGCACCTGCAGCTGTTCAGCATCCGGCGGGCCCGGGACAAGCTGAAGTACCTGGCCGGCTCCGAGTCCGCCATGCAGGTCTTCATCAGCGACGTCGCCCCGGAACGCGCCGCCGAACTGCTCCGCAACGCGTGAAAGGAGGGGCCCCCTGTTAACGCCTCCGGTATAGGAGGGGCCCCGTGTTAACACCTGGGCGGAGCACAACAGGGCGCGGGGGGCCCGGGACAGGGCCCCCCGCAAGGGAAGGGACGGCTGGCTGTGCGCGACAGCCGGGAAGGCTGGCTGATCGGCACTCATGCCGCGAGGCGACCGCGGTCAACCTTCCTGGGCGGGACTGGCATCCCGTCCACCGTATTCAACGAGACGCGCCACCCGCGGTGACGCGGAGGGCCGGGCGCCTGAGCCGGGCGCCTGAGCCGGACATCGACCGGCGGAGACGACGGAGCCCGCCGGCACCAGCCGGCGGGCTCCGTCGTGACGCGTACGCGGAATCAGGCGGCGAGCTTGCGAGCCAGGTTCTCGTCGAGCGCGTTCATGAACTCGTCGGTGGTCAGCCACGGGGCGTCGCGCGAGATGAGCAGCGCGAGGTCCTTGGTCATCTGGCCACCCTCGACGGTGGAGACGATGACCTGCTCCAGCGTGTTGGCGAACTCGGTGACCGCCGGGGTGCCGTCCAGCTTGCCCCGGTGGGCCAGGCCGCGGGTCCAGGCGTAGATCGACGCGATCGGGTTGGTCGAGGTCTTCTCGCCCTTCTGGTACTGCCGGTAGTGCCGGGTGACGGTGCCGTGCGCGGCCTCGGCCTCGACGGTGCGGCCGTCCGGGGTCATCAGCACGGAGGTCATCAGGCCGAGCGAGCCGAAGCCCTGGGCGACGGTGTCGGACTGCACGTCACCGTCGTAGTTCTTGCAGGCCCAGACGAAGCCGCCCTCCCACTTGAGCGCGGCGGCGACCATGTCGTCGATCAGCCGGTGCTCGTAGGTGATGCCGGCGGCCTCGAACTGCGACTTGAACTCGTTCTCGAACACCTCGGCGAAGATGTCCTTGAACCGGCCGTCGTACGCCTTGAGGATGGTGTTCTTGGTCGACAGGTAGACCGGGTAGCCACGGTCCAGGCCGTAGCGCATCGAGGCGCGGGCGAAGTCCCGGATCGAGTCGTCGAAGTTGTACATGCCCATGGCGACGCCGCCACCGGGGAAGTTGGCGACCTCCATCTCCATCGGGGCACCGCCGTCGGCCGGGGTGTAGGTGATGGTCACCGTGCCCGGGCCGGGAACGACGAAGTCGGTGGCCTTGTACTGGTCGCCGTGCGCGTGCCGGCCGATGATGATCGGCTTGGTCCAGCCGGGCACGAGCCGCGGCACGTTCGACATGATGATCGGCTCACGGAAGACGACGCCGCCGAGGATGTTGCGGATGGTGCCGTTCGGCGACCGCCACATCTTCTTCAGGCCGAACTCCTCCACCCGGGCCTCGTCCGGGGTGATGGTGGCGCACTTGACGCCGACGCCGTGCTCCTTGATGGCGTTGGCGGCGTCGATGGTGACCTGGTCGTCAGTGGCGTCGCGGTACTGGATCGACAGGTCGTAGTAGTGCAGGTCGACGTCGAGGTACGGCAGGATCAGCTGCTCCCGGATCTGCTTCCAGATGATCCGGGTCATCTCGTCGCCGTCGAGTTCCACGACCGGGTTGTTTACCTTGATCTTCGCCATCGGCCGGCGCTCCTCTCGGGGACACGTGCTCAAGCAGTACGAGCGTACTGGAAACTGCTCGGGCCGCCCCAGCCGGCCTCACCCAGTGGAACACGGTCACCGCCTCCACCCCCGTTCCCGGCGAAGTTGATCAAGGAGTTCGCGTCAGAAATCCGGCCCGTGACGGCAAACTCCTTGATCACCAGAACAGGGAAGGGGCGGGCGGCGTCAGCCGGCCCGCCCTTTCGGGAGTTTCAAGAATCACATGTTGGCGATGTCGGACTGCTTGGCGCGGACGGCCTCGGCGGCCTCCTTGAGGCTGGCGATCTCGTCGGCGTCCAGGTCGGTCTCGACGACCCGCTTGACGCCCTCGGCGCCGATCGCGGCCTCGACGCCCAGGTAGACGCCGGCGATGCCGTACTCGCCGTCGACCCAGGCGCAGACCGGCATGACCTCGCCGGAGTCCTCGGCCACGGCCTTGGCCATCCGGGCGGCGGCGGCCGACGGGGCGTAGTACGCGGAGCCGGTCTTCAGCAGCGCGACGACCTCGGCGCCACCGTTGCGGGTCTTGACGACCAGCTCTTCGATCTGCTCGGCCGGCATGACCTCGCGCAGCGGCTTGCCGTCGACCGTGCTCTTCGACGGGACCGGGACCATGGTGTCGCCGTGCGAGCCCAGAGTCAGGGTCTTCACCGACTTCACCGGCACGTTCAGCGCCTCGGCGACGAAGTTGGTGAACCGGGCGGTGTCCAGCATGCCGGCCTGGCCGAGCACCCGGTTGCGCGGGAACTGGGTGGCGATCTGGGCCAGCGCGGTCATCTCGTCGAGCGGGTTGGAGACCACGATGACGACGGCGTTAGGGGCGTACTTGGCGACGTTCTCGGAGACCTGGCGGACGATCTTGGCGTTGGTCTCCAGCAGGTCCATCCGGCTCATGCCCGGCTTGCGGGGCAGGCCGGCGGTGATGACGACGACGTCCGAGCCCTCGATGCCCTCGTAGCCCTCGCCGTTCGGGCCGGTGGTGACGCCGACGACCTTGGTCTCGAAGCCCTCGACGGCGCGCGACTGGTTGAGGTCCAGCGCCAGACCCGCCGGCTTGCCCTCCACGATGTCGGTGATCACGACGGTGTCGAAGACGTCGTACTCGGCCAGGCGCTGCGCGGTGGTGGAGCCGTAGAAGCCGGCCCCGACGACAGTGACCTTCTTACCCATGGTCGTCCCACTCTCTGCTACCAGTCGGTTTTCCGGACCGTATCAGCCATCCTGGCACCGATCAGGCCCGGGGCGGACGGTTATGCCGTGCTTGGGTGGTCGGTCACACCTGCCGCTCGGCGCGTTCCACCACGTTGGTCAGGAGCATGGCCCGGGTCATCGGCCCGACGCCGCCCGGCATCGGCACCAGCTTGCCGGCCACCTCGGCCACCTCGGGGTCGACGTCGCCGGTGTAGCGGCCCTTGCCGTCCGGGCCGATCACCCGGGTGATGCCGACGTCGACGACCGTCGCGCCGGGCGTAATCATCTCGGCCGTGAGCAGGCCCGGTACGCCGGCTGCGACGATCACGATGTCGGCGGCGCGGGTCTGCTCGGCCAGGTCCAGCGTGCCGGTGTGGCACAGGGTCACGGTGGCGTTCTCGCTGCGCCGGGTGAGCAGCAGGCCGAGCGGGCGGCCGACGGTGTTGCCCCGGCCGATCAGCGCCACCCTGGCACCGCGCAGCGGGACGTCGTGCCGGCGGAGCAGCTCGACGATCCCGCGCGGGGTGCAGGGCAGCGGTGCGTCGTAGCCGAGCACCAGCCGGCCCAGGTTCACCGGGTGCAGCCCGTCGGCGTCCTTGGCCGGATCGATCATCTCCAGCGCCCGCTGCGTGTCGAGGTGGCCGGGCAGCGGCAGCTGGACGATGTAGCCGTGGCACGCCGGGTCGGCGTTCAGCTCGGCCAGGACATCGTCCAACTGCTCCTGGGTGGCGTCGGCGGGCAGCTCGCGACGGATCGAGGCGATGCCCACCTCGGCGCAGTCGCGGTGCTTCCCGTTCACGTACGCCTGGGAGCCGGGATCGGCGCCGACCAGGACCGTGCCGAGCCCCGGGATGGTCCCGCGCTCCGCCAGCGCCTTGACCCGTGTTCGCAGCTCGTCCTTGATCTCTGCCGCCGTCGCCTTGCCGTCCAGGATCATCGCCGTCACGCCTGGATCGTCTCACGTCACACGGCCGCCCGAACGACGACGACAAATGGTGACCCTCTGCTACGTGGCGTTCGTCACTCATTGTAACTTAACGTGAATCGCGCCACATGCTGAGACGGACACCAATGATCAACCGGGACGCGGCGGACGAGCGACCGGGCAAGCGCACGAAGGCGTCGAGAGTACGCCCTGGACACGAGCCGCCGACTCAAAAGCCGCCACTGGCCAGCTATTTTGCCACCACTGCCACAGGAGAGACCTGACCTGGAGCCAAGACGGGGGGCCGCTGTCCGTTACCACATCCCAACGCTCTCGTTGCCGAAACGGCCCGCGACGACCTACCGTTGCCGATCGTTGCACAGCGTTACCCAGCGCCGGGCCTGACTGCGCAGCGTAAGGAGATGAGGAGACTCCAATGCGTGTTCGTAGGCTCGCCGCCTGGACCGCTCTTCCGCTCGCGGTGGCCCTGGGCCTGGTGGCCTGCGGCTCGGGCGGCGGCAGCGGCGGCAGCGGCAGCGGCGGCAGCGGCGGCAGCGGCGGCAGCGGCGGCCGAACCTGATACGCATCCCCTCCGGCTGCCCGTTCCATCCCCGGTGCCCGTACGTGCAGCCGGTCTGCGCGGACGAGTTGCCCCACGACCTGGCCCTCGGCGAGGGCCGGGCCAGCGCGTGCCACTTCGCCCAGGAGGTCCGTGATGACAGCACCCGCTAGCCCGACCAAGGTCCGCGGCGAGACCATCCTCACCGTCGACAACCTGGTCAAACACTTCCCGATCACCCGGGGCGTGCTGTTCAAGAAGCAGATCGGGGCGGTCAAGGCGGTCGATGGGGTCAGCTTCGAACTGCGCCGCGGCGAGACGCTCGGCGTGGTCGGCGAGTCCGGCTGCGGCAAGTCCACCCTCGCGCGGCTGCTGATGCGGCTGGAGAAGCCGACTGCCGGCCGGGCATCGCTGGAGGGGAAGAACCTGTTCAAGTCCTCCGGGGCGGAGCTGCGCCGGCTGCGCCGCAACATGCAGATGGTGATGCAGGATCCCTACACCTCGCTGAACCCACGGATGACGGTCGGCGACATCATCGGCGAACCGTTCGAGATCCACCCCGAGGCGGCGCCGAAGGGCAGCAAGCGGCGGCGGGTACAGGAGTTGCTGGATGTGGTCGGGCTCAACCCCGAGCACGTCAACCGCTACCCGCACCAGTTCTCCGGCGGGCAGCGCCAGCGCATCGGGATCGCCCGGGCACTCGCCCTGCGACCCGAGATCATCGTCTGCGACGAGCCGGTGTCGGCCCTGGACGTCTCCATCCAGGCCCAGGTGATCAACCTGCTGGAGCAGCTCCAGGACGAGTTCGGGCTGTCGTACATCTTCATCGCGCACGACCTGTCGGTGGTCCGGCACATCTCCGACCGGGTGGCGGTGATGTACCTCGGCAAGATCGTGGAGATCGGCACCGAACAGGAGATCTACGAGCGGGCCACCCACCCGTACACCCAGGCGCTGCTCTCGGCGGTGCCGGTGCCCGACCCGGACGCCCGCGACGACCGGAGGATCATCCGGCTCACCGGAGACGTGCCGAGCCCGGCCGACCCGCCGTCGGGCTGCCGGTTCCGCACCCGGTGCTGGAAGGCGCAGGACATCTGCGCCACCCGGGAACCGTTCGCGGTGCTCCGCGCCGCGGATCCGCACCCCTCGGCCTGCCACTTCGCCGAGGTACGCCCCGCCGCCTGATCTGGCACCGGGGGTGGACACGAGACGGGCCCCGCCCCCGGAGGAATAGGGGCGGGGCCCGCGGTCGCGACCGAAGGCCGGCCGGCTGCCAGCAGCCGGTCGGCCTTGGCGGTCAGAGCTGGGACAGGTTGTACGCCCAGATGCCGCGACCATGGGTCGCGACGTATACCGAGTTGTCGACCGCGTTGTACTCGACGTCCATGCCGACGGTCAGCGGCAGGCCGGAGCCGAGCCGCTGCCAGTTGGTGGCACCGGGCGCGCGGTAGAAGGTGGCCAGGTCGGTGGGCAGCACCAGCGCGCCGTTGGACAACTGCTTGATCGAGCTGGCCGGCACGTCCGGCAGGTTCGCCGATACGTCCCTCCAGGTCGCGCCCGCGTCCGTGGTCTCGTAGACGTGGCCGTAGCCGGCACCCGGTCCCTCGGTGAACCGGCGGGAGAACCCGTTGATCGCGAGGAAGGCGTGCGAGGCGTTCGCCGGGTCGATCCCGACGCCCTGCACGAACCGGTTCGGGAAGTCACCCGGCAGGGTGAGCTGGTGCCAGCTCGACGGGTCGTCGACCTTGCCGGCCGCCACGCCCCGGGCGAACCCGGCGTTGTTGCACGGCCCGCACCAGCTGACGTACGCCATCCCGCCGGAGACGGCGACCGCGGTGGCGGTGTGGCCGGCACCCAGGTCGAAGAGGTTCGCCCAGCCCTTGCCGTTCTGGATCGCGTAGCCCTTGGTGTTCGCCCAGACGTGCTGGCCACCGGCGACCCAGACGTTCGCGTCGTGGTCGTCGGGCGCGAACGGCGCGATGAACCGGGCCGGCTCGTCACCCGGCCGGGAGGTGTACGGCTGGATGTCCCGGGAGGTGGAGGTCGCCGCCGTGCCCGGGCCGGGGTTCTCGTTGCAGTTCTCGGTCACCCGCATGGCCAGATTGGTGTACTCCTGGACCTGCCGGCAGCCGTTGGCCGGGTCGGCCAGCGAGTCGCCACCGTCACCGCCGAAGTTCGAGCCCATCACGGTGTCGCCGGCACGCAGCACCGAGACGCCGTTGTCCTGGAGCCCGCCGGAGACCACGGTGCCGGCCCTGGCCGGGTCCTTGCCCACCGAGACCGAGTAGTACTGCAGAGCGTCGATGGTGCCGTCGTTGAGGCTCTGCCAGTCGGTCGCGTGACCGGCCTTGTCGGTCCTGCCGTTGATCGGCCGGCGGTAGACGCCACCGTCGTTGCCGACGTAGACGAACCCGTTGCCCACCGCCACCGAGTGCTGGTCGGAGTGGGTGGTCTTGTTGCAGGCGTTCTGCGCGTCGTAGATGTCCCAGCAGGAGAAACCGAAGTTCCAGTACGGGCCGACGGTCTTCCAGGTGGCACCCGCGTCGCTGGTCTCGTAGACCTCCTCCAGGCCGGCCCAGAGGTGGTTCGGGTTGGCCGGGTCCACCGCGAGGAACTGGTTGTACCAGGCCTGGATGCCCGGGCCGTAACCCTTGCCGATCACGGTCTGCTTGAGGGCCGAGCCGGAGTTGCCCAGCTTCGACGAGTCGGCGATCTTGTTCCACGGGCCGGCCGGGCTGCCGGTGTTGGAGACGTAGATGCCGTCCAGGTAGCTGTTCACGTTGCCGGCCGGCTTGTTGAGCAGCCGCGGCGACTGGTTGATCGCGTACAGCTTGCCGCCGTCGCCGGAGAAGGCGAACGTGACGTAGCCGATGTCGTCGGCCGGCATGGCACCGGTCGGGTTGACCTTCGCCCAGCCGCCCGCGGTGTAGTCGCGGGTCTCGTAGAAGCCGTTGTACGCGTCGCCGGAGCGCCAGGCCGAGGCCACCACCACGTGCTTCGGGTTGCGCGGGTCGGCCGCCACGTCGTTGACGATGTTCTTGTACGCGGCGTTCGCGTCGCCCGCGTTCGCCCCGCCCGGCAGGTAGCTCGGGTTCGGCGTGAACTCCCGCTGCCAGGCGCCGGACGTGCTGCTCATCGAATGCGAGTACAGGCCCCGGTTTGTGGCGGCCCAGACCTTGCCGTCGAAGAAGCGCAGCTTGTTGATGACCGTGCTCTCCAGCTCGGTCCCGCCGATCCGGTTGGTGGCCGCGAACCTGCCGGTCCTCGGGTTGGCCAGCCGGTAGACGCCGGCACCGACGTACGAGGTGGCGCCGGTGTTCGCCTCGCCGGTGGCGTACCAGAGCGAACCGTCGGCGGCGAGCACGACGTCGCCGCTGGACAGGGTGGGCAGCGCGTCCGCGATCGGCGTCCATCTCCCGCCGCCGGTCGAGGAGCGCCACACGCCGCCGTCGGCGCCGGCCGCGTACACGTAGCCGCTGTTGTCCGCCGCCAGGCCGGTGATCCGCCCGGTGACCAGGCCGGCGCCGCCGGAGGAGTTGGACGCGTAGTCGCGGTAGCGCGGGTCGTCCCCGTCGTACTTGATGTTGGTGACCTCGCGCCAGGTGCCCTTGGTGACCGCGAGCGCGTTGAGCTGGCTCAACGCGTTGGCGTACGCGCCCGGCGAGACGATGCCCGGCGCGTACCGGGCCTGGGCGAACTGCTCGGCGATGGTGCGGGCCTCGAAGGCCTCCTCGCCGGCCTCCTCGGACGACTCGCCGGCCGCCATCTCCATGAACTCCCTGGGATGCCAGGGCAGGTTGGCGCCGGGCTCGTCGGCCAGGCCGAGCTTCTCCCGCACCTCGTGGTTGGTGGCGACGACGCCACCGAGCGCGGCGGCCAGCACCAGCACGCCCGCGATTGTCGCCGGCTTACGCCAGCGGGACTTGGACATGTGACTCCTCCGTGATGGGGTCCCGAGCGGATGGCCCGGGGTGGGAACCATGGCGACGGATAGCCGCCACGGCACGTTCGAGATCGGACGCGAACCGTCCAGGTCCGACAGTCGCTTCCGCACGGCACCGGCCTCTACGGGCGGGTCACTCGTGACGGGCCGCGCGAAAGGGTCGGGCGGCCGGGCCGGCGGGGTGCCGGAACGGGTCAGGCGCGGGCCGGCGGGGCCCGGGTGGGCAGGGTGCCGCCCGGCGGCAGCGGTACGGCCGGCGGCCGGTAGCGGGGCGCGGCGACAACCCGGTCGGGCGGGTCGCCGACCCGCACGGGTGCGGCCGGGAGGAGATCGTCGGGGCCGTCGGTGAGAACGACGCCGGCGCGGTGGTCACCACGGTTTCCGCCGGATAACTCCGTCCGCGCGTCCGGCGGAGCGTCGGGGTGCGCGAGACGCGCCACGACGACTCGGGGGTCGCCGGGGGGAGGGGCGGGACGTGCCGGCGTGGCGACCGGCCAGTCGTAGACGATCGACCGGTGCGCGGCGGTGACCACCGCGCCGGGCGCAGGGGTCTCCCCGCGGGCGGGCGCACCCAGGCCGACCAGGACGAACGCCAACGCGACGACGACGGCGGTCAACCGGTCGAGCACGCGCATGGGGCGGACCTGTCGGCTAGGAGGGGAGCCGCTCGGGCGGGCGGCACGAGGGCCGCGGGTGGGAGCCGGCCGTGAGGAGAACGGAAAGGATCGATCGCTTTGTGCCGAGGGCCACGCTAGCAACAACATTTGTCGGCGGGCAATGGCAACCTGCCGTACTAACGGCTGGTCAAACGACCCCACCACGACAGCGCCCCTGGTCGGGCCGGCCGGGCATGCCACGCCGGGCGCGGCTGCTCGACCGCGCCCGGCGGGTGACTGTGCTCAGTGGAAGAAGTGCCGGGTGCCGGTGAGGTACATGGTCACGCCGGCCTCCTTGCAGGCGGCGATGGTCTCGTCGTCGCGGATCGACCCGCCCGGTTGGACGATCGCCCGAACCCCGGCCTCGATGAGGATCTTCGGGCCGTCGGCGAACGGGAAGAACGCGTCCGAGGCGCAGACCGACCCACGGGCCCGGTCGGCGCCGGCCCGGCTGACCGCGAGCCGCGCCGAGTCGACCCGGTTCACCTGGCCCATCCCGACGCCGACGGTGGCGCCGTCCTTCGCCAGCAGGATCGCGTTGCTCTTCACCGCGCGGACCGCGCGCCAGGCGAACACGAGGTCGCGCAGGGTCGCCTCGTCGGCCGCCTCCCCGGTGGCCAGCCGCCAGTGCGCCGGGTCGTCGCCCTCGGCGTCGATCCGGTCCCGCAACTGCACCAGCACGCCGCCGGTGACCTGCCGCCACTCGGCCGGGAGCGGGTTGAACTCCGGGGCGTGCAGCAGCCGGATGTTCTTCTTGGCCTGGAGGATCTCGACGGCGCCGGGATCGAAGCCCGGGGCCACCAGCACCTCGGTGAAGATCTCCGCGACCTGCCGGGCCAGCTCGACGGAGACCGGCCGGTTCACCGCGATCACCCCGCCGTACGCGGAGACCGGGTCGCAGGCGTGCGCCCGGCGGTGCGCCTCGGCCACGTCCGCGCCGACCGCGATGCCGCACGGGTTGGCGTGCTTGATGATCGCCACCGCCGGCTGCTCGGGGAAGTCGTTCGCGGCCCGCCACGCGGCGTCCGCGTCGACGTAGTTGTTGTAGGACATCTCCTTGCCGTGCAGCTGCTCGGCCTGCGCCAGCCCGGCCGGGCTGGCCGGGTCGGCGTAGAGGGCGGCCGCCTGGTGCGGGTTCTCGCCGTAGCGCAGCACCGCCTGCCGGCGCAGCGCCAGGCCGGCGAACTCCGGCCACCCGTCGGCGGGCGGTGCCAGGGTGGCCGCGAACCAGTCGGCGACGGCCACGTCGTACTCGGCGATGTCGGCGAACGCCCGGGCGGCGAGGGCCCGGCGCTGGGCCAGCGTGAAGCCACCCGCGGCGAGCGCGGCCAGCAGCGCCGGGTACGCCGCCGGGTCGGTCACCACGGCGACCGAGGCGTGGTTCTTGGCCGCGGCCCGGACCATCGCCGGGCCGCCGATGTCGATCTGCTCGACGCACTCGTCCTGGCTCGCGCCGGAGGCGACCGTGGCCTGGAACGGGTAGAGGTTGGAGACCAGCAGGTCGATGCCGGCGATGCCGTGCTCGGCGAGCTGGTCGGCGTGCGCGTCCTTGCGCAGGTCGGCGAGGAGCCCGCCGTGGATCTTCGGGTGCAGGGTCTTCACCCGCCCGTCGAGGATCTCCGGGAAGCCGGTCACCCGCTCGACCGGGGTCACCGGGACGCCCGCGCCGGAGATCGTCGACGCGGTGCTGCCGGTCGACACGATCTCCACCCCGGCCTCGTGCAGGGCCCGGGCCAGCTCGACCAGGCCGGTCTTGTCGTAGACGCTGACCAGCGCCCGCCGGATCGGGCGGCGCACGTCCTCGGTGGAGCTCATGGAACAGTGACCTTTCTGCCGGTGATCGTCCAACCTTCACGAACCAGCCGACCGACCTGCTCCACGAGCTGGCGCCGCTCGGCCTCCTTGATGCGCTCGGTGAGCGTCTCCTCGTCGTCGTCGTCCAGCACCGGCACGGCGACCTGGGCGACGATCGGGCCGGTGTCCATCCCGGCGTCGACGAAGAACAGCGTGGCGCCGGTGACCTTCACGCCGTAGGCGAGGGCGTCCCGGGGGCCGTGGATGCCGGGGAACGCCGGCAGCAGGGTGTTGTGGGTGTTCAGGTAGCGGTCGCCGAACGCGGCCAGGAAGTGCGGGCCGACCAGCTTCAGGAACCCGGCGCTGATCACCAGGTCGGGCTCGTGCTCCGCGACACGGGCGGTGAGCGCGAGGTCCCAGTCCTCGCGGGACGGATGGTCCGCCAGCCGCTCCACGAAGGCGGGCACACCGGCCGCGGCCGCCCGGTCCAGGCCGGCGATCCCGTCGCGGTCGGCGCCGACGGCCACCACCCGCGCCCCGTAGCCGGGACCGCTGGCGTCCAGCAGCGCCTGGAGGTTGCTGCCGGAGCCGGAGACGAGGACGACGAGACGGGCGACGGACGCGGGCTCGCTCACCCCGCCACCCTATCGGGCAGGTCGGGACGCCCATATCCCGGGCGGCGGCATCACGCGGGTGATCTCCGGGTGGCGCCGGCACGATACGCTGCCGTCGCCCGGTGCTGGCGTACGTCCGGCCCGGTGTCGGCATCGTGACCTTGGTCCCGGGCCCGTGTGCCGCGGCGCCCCGGTGCTGGGCGGAATGATGATCGGCAACAACCGACCAGACCGTCGACCAGTTTGGAGCACCCCGCAATGCAGCCCGGTTATCCCGGTCAGGACCCCTACGGCCAGCAGCCGCAGGACCCGAACGCCCCGCAGCAGCCCCACGACCCGTACGCCCAGCCGCCCGTGGCGCCGCAGTACGGGCAGCAGCCCACCTCGGGCCAGCCGTACGGGCAGCAGCCCACCTCGGGCCAGCCGTACGGGCAGCAGCCCTACCAGGACCCGTACGCCCAGCAGCAGCCGTACGGCGCCGTGCCGACGTACCCGAACGCCGGCTACCCGCAGGGACAGGGGCAGGGGCAGAACAACACCCTCGGCCTGGTGTCGATGATCCTCGGTATCGCGTCGATCCCGCTGGTTTGCTGCTTCTACCTCGGCATCCCGGTCGGCATCGCCGCCGCGGTCACCGGCTACCTCGGCCGGCAGAAGGCCGCGCAGGGGCTGGCCAACAACGACGGCCAGGCGAAGACCGGCCTGATCTGCGGTGCCGTCGGCGCCGGCCTGGGCATTCTGCTGATCATCGCGGCGGTGGCGCTCAACATCAGCCTGCCCGGCCAGTAATTCACCCGGTCCTTGAGGGGCGCCCCGGAGCATCCGGGGCGCCCCTCGCCTGTTCCGCCCGGGTCCGCCCCCGGCCGCCGGTGCCGACCGGGCGGGTGAGGAGCCTGGTGGCGGCGGCTCCGAGCAGCGCACTGACGGCGACGACCGCCGTGGCCACCCCGGCCACCTGCCACCACACCGGGCCGATCTCGGCCAGCCGGCCGCCGCCGAGCGGCCCACCGGAGATCGCGGCGGCCACGCCGAGCAGCACCCCGGCGACCGGGCCGGCGAGCGCCGCCGGCACGAGCAGCGCCGGCCAGCCGACCGCCGACGCGGCCTCCGCGCGGTCGCTGCGGCGGGTCGGCGCGGCGGCCCGCCCGCCGGCCGCGCTCCTCGCCAGCCGCCTGGCCAGCAGCCAACCGGCGGCCATCCCGGCCAGCACCGGCACCGCGAGCAGTCCGGCGCCGAGCCCGTCCATCGGCCCGCGCGGCAGCCCGGCCAGCAGCGGTACGGCCGGCAGCGCGCCGACCGACACCTCGCTGGTGCGTACGGCCGTGTCGGTGCCGACGGCGAACCCAGGCCCGAGCAGGTAACTGGCCGACCAGACACTGGCGTTCGGGGCGTAGGCGAGGCTGACCAGGGTGATGCCCGCCTGGCCGGCCACCCCGGTCCGGTACGCCCCGATCAGGTCGGCCGCGTCGCCGCCCCCGGTCGCCACGGCGAGCCCGGCCGCCCCGGCACCGGTGCCGAGCAGCAGCAGCCCGGCGACCAGCCCGGTCCGCACGCCGTCCCGCAGCGGCGGCGCGGACCGCCGGGCCAACAGCACCCACACACCGGTGGTACGCACCGCGCCGACCAGGGCGGCGAGCGTGCCCAGCAGCGCGAAGGTCAGCCCGGCCCGGACCGGGGACACCCGCGGCCCGCCCGCGCTGACCGCGACCGCGGCGAGGGCACCGAGGAGCGCGTACCCGATGCCGACGGCGACCGCGACGGTGAGCGCCTGTCGGGGAGAGCGACCACCGCGGGCGCCGATGGCCCGGCTGGCGTGCACGCCGGCCCGGGTGAGCCGCCAGACGGCGAGCGCGGTCAGGGCGAGCGGCGCCAGGCCGAGCGGCCCGGCGGAGGTCTGCAGCGGCACCCCGTGACCGAGCAGCCAGCCGGCGAGGCCGGCGCGCAGCGCGCCGGGCAGCGAGCCGGCGTCCTCGCTGAGCTGAGCCAGACCGAGCACCAGGGCCACCGGCAGCCAGGACGTCAGGGCGGCCCAGGCGGCTGCCACCCCGGCGGCGACGGGCAGCGGGGCCCGCCCGCGCGGCGCCTCCCCCGACCGGGGCGCGGGCACCCGGGTACGGCCGATCGGCCGGCCGTCGGCGGCGACACCGGCGGGACGGCGGGGCTGGTCAGGGGTGACGGGTGACATCGGCTCTACTCTGGCATGTCGCGCGAGCGGCGGCAGTCCGATACCGCCCCCGTTGCCGCGGCGAGTTCAGTGATCACGCGGCCGACGCCGCTGATCCGGTCTAGCCTCGGCCGAGGGACGCGACCGTCTCGTCGCGGCACCGACCGCTCGGAGGAAGCCGTGAACGCTCCGCATCCGCCACCGCCACCGCCGCCGGCCGCCGGCCGGGACCGGACCACCCTCTGGGGCGTTCTGGGGATCATCCTCGGCCTGCTGTGCTTCGGCATCCTCGGCATCGTCTTCGGCTATCTGTCGATCCGGGACGCGAAGCGCTTCGGGCGCTCCCAGCTGCTCGGCTGGCTGGCGATCGCGTTCGGCGTCATCAACCTCATCGCCCGCGCGATCTTCTGGGCCCGGGGCCCCTACTACCCGTACTGGCACCGCTGAGACGACGAGGGGGTCGACCGGTCCGGTCGACCCCCTCGGTACGTGACACCCGACCGCTCAGCGGCCGGACATGATCTCCCGCATCAGCTTGGCGGTCTCGGTCGGCGTCTTACCGACCTTCACGCCGACCGCCTCCAGCGCTGCCTTCTTCGCCTCGGCGGTGCCCGCCGAGCCGGAGATGATCGCGCCGGCGTGGCCCATGGTCTTGCCGGGCGGGGCGGTGAAGCCGGCGATGTAGCCGACCACCGGCTTGGTGACGTTGGCCTTGATGAACTCGGCCGCCCGCTCCTCGGCGTCGCCGCCGATCTCACCGATCATCACGATGGCGTCGGTCTCCGGGTCCGCCTCGAACGCGGCCAGCGCGTCGATGTGCGTGGTGCCGATGATCGGGTCACCGCCGATGCCGACGCAGGTCGAGAAGCCGATGTCGCGCAGCTCGTACATCATCTGGTAGGTCAGCGTGCCGCTCTTGCTGACCAGGCCGATCCGGCCGCTGCCGGTGATGTCGGCCGGGATGATGCCGGCGTTGGAGGCGCCGGGCGAGGCGATGCCCGGGCAGTTCGGGCCGATGATCCGGGTCCGCTCGCCCTTCGCCACGTTGTACGCCCAGAGCGCGGCGGTGTCGTGCACCGGCACGCCCTCGGTGATCACCACGGCCAGGTCGATGCCGGCGTCGATCGCCTCGATGGCCGCGGCCTTGGTGAACTGCGGCGGCACGAAGATGACCGTGACGTCGGCCCCGGTCTCCTTCATGGCGTCGGCGACGGTCGCGAAGACCGGCAGCTCGGTGCCGTCGAAGTCGACGGTCTGACCCGCCTTGCGCGGGTTGACGCCGCCGACGACGTTGGTGCCGGCGGCCAGCATCCGCCGGGTGTGCTTGGAACCCTCGGAACCGGTCATCCCCTGCACGATGACCTTGGATTCCTTGGTCAGCCAGATAGCCATTGGTCAGACCCCCGCAGCTGCCAGCTCGGCGGCCCGCTCGGCCGCGCCGTCCATGGTGTCGACCCGCTCGATCAGCGGGTTGTTCGCGCCGTCGAGGATCGCCCGACCGGCCTCGGCGTTGTTGCCGTCGAGGCGGACGACGAGCGGCTTGGTGACCTGCTCGCCGCGCTGCTCGAGCAGGGCGAGCGCCTGCACGATGCCGTTGGCGACGGCGTCGCAGGCGGTGATGCCACCGAAGACGTTGACGAAGACGCTCCTGACCGAGGGGTCGGAGAGGACGATCTCCAGGCCGTTCGCCATCACCGCGGCGCTGGCGCCACCGCCGATGTCGAGGAAGTTGGCGGGCTTGACGCCGCCGTGCCGCTCGCCCGCGTACGCCACCACGTCGAGGGTGGACATGACCAGGCCCGCGCCGTTGCCGATGATGCCGACCTCGCCGTCGAGCTTGACGTAGTTGAGGTCCTTCTCCTTGGCGGCCTGCTCCAGCGGGTCCACCGCGGCCTGGTCGACCAGTGCCTCGTGGTCCGGGTGCCGGAACGCGGCGTTCTCGTCCAGGCTGACCTTGGCGTCCAGCAGCAGCAGCTTGCCGTCCTTGGTCGTGGCCAGCGGGTTCACCTCGACCAGCGTGGCGTCCTCGGCGACGAACGCCTGCCACAGCTTCACCGCGACGTCGACGACCTGGTCGGCCACCTCGGCCGGGAAGCCGGCGGCGGTCACGATCTCGCGCGCCATCGCCTCGTCCACGCCGGTGTTGGCGTCGATCGGGGCCTTGACAACCTTCTCCGGGGTCTCGGCGGCGACCTGCTCGATGTCCATGCCGCCGGCGACGCTGGCGATGCAGAGGAAGGTGCGGTTCGCCCGGTCGAGCAGGTACGAGAAGTAGTACTCCTCGGCCACGTCCGCGGTCACGGTGATCATGACCTTGTGGACCGTGTGACCCTTGATGTCCATCCCGAGGATGTCGGTGGCCCGGGCCACCGTCTCCTCCGCGCCCTCGGCCAGCTTCACGCCGCCGGCCTTGCCACGGCCGCCGACCTTCACCTGCGCCTTGACGACCACCCGGCCGCCGAGACGCTCGGCGATCGCGCGGGCCTCCTCCGGGGTCGTGGCGACGCCGCCGGCGAGCACGGGCAACCCGTGCCGCTCGAACAGGTCCCGCCCCTGGTACTCGTACAGGTCCACGATTGCGCGTCCCGTCCCGTCTCCGCGACGCGCCCTCGCGCCGCCACCAGCGTTGGAAAATCAGTTTGACGCCTGTCATCAGACGAGACAGGCCATTTGCCGCAGCCTAACGAGATGGGAACCGGGGGCAACCGAGCGGGTATGGGGTGTGCGGTAATGCACAGCACAGCCACCCGGCGCGATCGGGTCAGCCCACCCGGCAGCGGCGAGGCCATCCCGGTCTCGGTGACCCGGCCCGATTTGGGCGGTTCAGGCATGGGCCGTCAGCCATCCGGGGGATGTTGGGGAACGGGCGTAACCCCCTGTCGGGGGCGTCGTTGAGTCTGATGTCGGAGCGCTGGTCAGGCGCGACGGCGGGAGCGGCCGATGCCCTGTCGGTCGAGGGGTGGCGGCGGGGCATCGTGCATAGAGGGGCCGGGCGTGTGAGGGGTGCGTCCGGCCCCTCCCCCTGTCCGGAGACCGGCGACCCGCCCCGACCGCGCCACCGCCAACGGTCAGCTGACCGGCTGGGCGACGTTCCCCCGGACCCACTCCACGATGGACTGGGTCGTGGCGCCCGGGGTGAAGATCTTCGCGACGCCGAGCCGTTCCAGCTCGGGGATGTCGGCGTTCGGAATGATGCCGCCCCCGAAGACCACGATGTCGGCCGCGTCGCGCTCGGCGAGCAGCTCCAGCACCCGCTTGAACAGGGTCATGTGCGCGCCGGACAGCACGGAGAGGCCGATCGCGTCCGCGTCCTCCTGGATCGCGGTCTCCACGATCTGCTCCGGGGTCTGATGCAGGCCCGTGTAGATGACCTCCATGCCGGCGTCACGCAGGGCACGCGCGACGACCTTCGCGCCCCGGTCGTGGCCGTCCAGGCCGGGCTTCGCGACGACTACCCGGATACGAGAGCTCATCTGCGCACACCTTTCCCCGGCTCCGACACGGTCACCTGAACGAACGGTAACCCGGCCGGTCGGGGGCCGGGGAACCGGGCGGCACCACTACCGGCCGCCACCGCCCACCGGAAGCCGAACACCTCCGCCGAACGGTCACTGTGCGCTACGAACGGCCAGTCCTGGGGCCATCCGACCGGCGGCACGAGCCATGACAAGAACGGATGTAAACGGACAGAACGAAACGCCAATTCGGCGCTTTGGCTTGTGACAGGAGTGGCTGTTGGCTAACGTGTCCACGGTTGTCATCAGGTCCACCGACGGGTGACGACGTGATCGCCGGACGTTCGACGAAGCTGCACCGAACGGTTGGCGGTCGCATCGGATCCCCGACAACGGAGGGTGTGCGTGCGCCAGCGCCTGTCGTCTGAGCCCGATCGTTATCGCGGTCGTCGCCGCGTACCCACCCCTCCGCGGAGCCGCTACGCCGCGGTGGTCACCACCGCTTTCGTGGGAGCCGGCATCGTCGCCCTCGGCGCGAACGCCCTCCCGGACGCCAAGAGCGTCAACCCGTCGGTCCTCGACGAGCTCAAGCAGGCCTCGATCACCAGCCAGGACGTGGCGGCCCGTGGCGACAGCGGCGATCGCGCCTCCCGGGACAGCCGCGCGGACAGCAAAGCCGCCACCGAGCAGGACGTCTGGCTGCTCCCCCTGCACTCGTACGACTTCAACACGGCCTACGGCATGCGCTGGGGCAAGCTGCACACCGGCATCGACCTGGTCGCCCCGGAGGGCACCCCGTACCTCGCCATCCACGATGGCACGGTCACCAAGGCGGGCTGGTTCGGCGGCTACGGCTACGCCGTGATCGTCCAGCACCCGGACGGCAGCGAGGCCATCTACGGCCACTCCTCCGAGATCAACGTCCAGGAGGGCCAACAGGTCAAGGCCGGCGACCAACTCGGCCTGGTCGGGAACACCGGCCACTCGTACGGCTCGCAGCTGCATCTTGAGGTGCATGTCAACGGGCAGCCGGTGGACCCGGTGCCGTGGCTCAAGGACCGCGGGGTGGACATTCAGCTGCAAATCGAGGCAATCTACAGCGACGCAGCCGCCTCCTGACGCTTCGTAACGCCCATTGGCCCGCCCGGATCAGCCGATCCGGGCGGTTTTCGTTGCCGCAAAGTCTATCGGGTCACATCGACAAATGTGAGCGGCGCCACACCAGGCGATGATCCTCTTTCCCAGCAAACCGCCCGGAGTGTGACGAGACCGGGCAGCAGGCATCGCCGGGCACACCCGTCACTCCGGAGTCGCCGCCCGTCATGGTCCAGGCCGCCACCAGTATTTCGAGGTCACGTGCCCCTCGACTGATGAAGGCCCCCGTGCAGGAAGACAGCTCCATCCAGAACGAGAAAGCCCCGAACACCCCCGGCCGGCACCGGCTGCGCAAGCGGACAGGTCGGCGCACCACCTACCTTCTCCTGGGCGCGGTCGCCCTGGTCGCCCTCGGCCTCGGCGGCGTCTCCGTCGCCGTCGCCACCGCCGACCACGGCGCCCCGGCCGCCGACCCGGCCGCCGTCGACTTCGACGCGCAGGCCCGCGCCGAGGCCGCCGCCCGCGCCGACCGCTCAGCCCGAGAATCGACCGCGCCGGTCACTCCGTACGCGACCCTGGTCAGCCCGTCGCCGAGCCCGACCACCGCGAGCCCGACAACGGCGAGCCCGACAACGGCGAGCCCGGCCACGACGAGCCCGGTCACGGCGAGCCCGAAGCCGACGCCGGCGAAGACCGCCACCGCCAAGCCGAAGCCCAAGCCGACGAAGACCACCGCGCCGAAGCCCGCATGGGTGATCCCGATGGCCGGTGCCACGATCACCTCCTGCTACGGGCAGCGATGGGGCACCCTGCACGCCGGCATCGACTTCGCGATGCCCGACGGAACCCCGATCCACGCCGCCGCGGCGGGGACCGTGGTCAAGGCGGGCAACGCCGGCGACGGCTACGGCAACTCGGTCTTCATCGACCACCACAACGGCTACCTGACCCACTACGCGCACCAGAGCCGGCTGATCGTCAGCGTCGGCGACAAGGTGAGCGCCGGCCAGATCGTCGGCTACGAAGGTGCCACCGGGGACGCCACAGGTCCGCACCTGCACTTCGAGGTGCACAAGGGCGCGATGTGGAACCAGATCGACCCGGCACCCTTCCTGCGCGCACGGGGCATCGACGTGGCCTGCTGACGGCCACGGCACGAGGAAGGGCCCGGTCCGGCACCACGCCGGGCCGAGCCCCGCCGTCAGAGCTTGTCGATCGGGGCGTGCCGGAGCACCAGCCACAGGGTCTGGTCGCCGAAGTCGATCTGCGCCCGGGCGCCCGGACCGTGCCCCTCCACGGCCAGCACCCGGCCGAGGCCGTAGCGCTGGTGGTTCACCCGATCCCCCGCCGACACCTTCGGCACCTGCTTCAGCTCGCTGGCGGTGGACAACCGGCTGGCGTCCACCCCGAGCCGCTTGGCGAGCTGGGTCGCCTTCGGCGTACCCCCGGTGAAGCCGCCACGCCCGCCGGGCGTGCGCTCCGCGCGGCCGCCGACGCCGCCACCGCCGCCGGCCCACGAGGTGTACGAGGCCTCGACGCGCTCCCAGCGCACCAGCTCCGGCGGCAGTTCCTCCAGGAACCGCGACGGCGGGTTGTACGCCGGCTGCCCCCACGCCGACCGGGTGACCGCGCGGGACAGGTGGAGCCGCTGCCGGGCGCGGGTGATCCCGACGTACGCCAGCCGCCGCTCCTCCTCCAGCTCGCGGTTGTCGCCGAGCGAGCGCAGGTGCGGGAAGACGCCGTCCTCCAGGCCGGTCAGGAACACCACCGGGAACTCCAGGCCCTTCGCCGTGTGCAGCGTCATCAGGGTGACCACGCCCTGGTGGTCGGGGTCGTCGGTGGGGACCTGGTCGGCGTCGGCGACCAGCGCCACCTGCTCCAGGAAGCCGGCCACGGTTGCCCGCTCCCCCTCCTCCCCCAGCGCCTCGATCCGCTCGGTGTACTCGCGGGCGACGCTGACCAGCTCCTGGAGGTTGTCCACCCGGCCGGCGTCCTGCGGGTCCAGGCTCTCCTCCAGCTCGGTGAGGTAGCCCGAGCGGGTCAGCAGGGCCTCCAGCACCTCCTCCGGGGCGCCGGTCACGGCCAGTTCGCGCGCCGAGTCGAGGAGCGCGATGAACTCGGCGATGCCGTTGGCGGCCCGGGTGGAGATCCCGGGTGCGTCCTTGGCCCGGCGCAGCGCCGCGCCGAAGGAGATCCGGTCCCGGCTGGCCAGCGCCTCGACGCACGCCTCGGCCCGCTCGCCGATGCCCCGGCGCGGCGTGTTCAGGACGCGGCGCAGGCTGACCGTGTCGTCGTCGTTGACCACCGCGCGCAGGTAGGCCAGCGCGTCGCGGACCTCCTTGCGCTCGTAGAACCGCACCCCGCCGACCACCTTGTACGGCAGGCCGACCCGGATGAACACCTCCTCGAAGACCCGGGACATGGCGTTGGTGCGGTAGAAGACCGCCACGTCGCCCGGGCGGGTGTCGCCGGAGTCGACCAGCCGGTCGATCTCCCGGGCCACCCAGTCCGCCTCCGCGTGCTCGGTGTCGGCCACGTACCCGACGATCCGCTCGCCGGCCCCGGCGTCGCTCCACAGCCGCTTGGGCTTACGCGAGGTGTTCCGGTCGATCACCGCGTTGGCGGCGTTGAGGATGGTCTGGGTGGAGCGGTAGTTCTGCTCCAGCAGGATCGTCCGGGCGTCGGTGAAGTCGCGTTCGAACTCCAGGATGTTGCGGATGGTCGCGCCCCGGAACGCGTAGATCGACTGGTCGGCGTCGCCGACCACGCACAGCTCCGCCGGCTCGACCCCGTCGGTGCCGGAGACCAGCTCCTTGATCAGCACGTACTGGGCGTGGTTGGTGTCCTGGTACTCGTCGACGAGGACGTGCCGGAACCGGCGCCGGTAGCTCTCCGCCACGTGCGGATGCGACTTGAGCAGGTGCACCGTCGCCATGATCAGGTCGTCGAAGTCCAACGCGTGCGCCTCGCGCAGCCGCCGCTGGTAGAGCGTGTACGCCTCGGCCAGAGCCCGCTCGTTCGGCCCCTTGGCCCGGGCGGCGAACTCCTCCGGGTCGACCAGTTCGTTCTTGAGGTTGGAGACCTGGGCCGCCAGCCCCCGTGCCGGGTAGCGCTTGGGGTCGAGGTCCAGCTCCCGGGCGACCAGTTGCATCAGCCGACGCGAGTCGTCCGCATCGTAGATCGAGAAGGTGGACTTCAGGCCGGCGTGCTCGTGCTCGGCGCGCAGGATGCGGACGCAGGCCGAGTGGAAGGTCGACACCCACATCAGCCGGGCCCGCGGACCGACCAGCGCGGCCACCCGGTCCTTCATCTCGCCGGCGGCCTTGTTGGTGAAGGTGATCGCGATGATCTCGCCCGGGTGCACGTCCCGCGCGGCGAGCAGGTACGCGATCCGGTTGGTCAGCACCCGGGTCTTGCCGGAGCCGGCACCGGCCACGATCAGCAGGGGGGAACCGGCGTGGGTGACGGCGTCCCGCTGCGGGCCGTTCAGCCCGCTGAGGAGGGCCTGCGGGCCCGGCCTGGCCGACGGCTCCAGGTCGCTGCGCGGCGACAGACGCGCCGAGCTGGAGTCGTCGTCAGCCGAGCGCGCCAGATCGCGGTGCGGCGGGTCGGGCCGGGACTCAGGCGCGGGCGGGGACGCGGGAATGTCGAAGAGAGGATGCATCGCACGGCGAGTCTATGCCGCCGAACCGACATCTCCGGTAGGCGCGGGCCCGGGGCGGGACGAAGGCGCCGAATCCCACAGGTTGGCGGTTTCCTTGCGCACCCCGCCCACGGGTCGGCATACTCGACGACGTGTTCGATCAGCGCTTCTACTTTTACTACGGCACCGGGAGTCCGGCAGCCGTAGGTCGCGCCTGATCACAGACCTGCGAAAAAGCCCCGGGCTCCTGGAGCCCGGGGCTTTTTCGTCCCGGGATCCGCCGCCCCCGGCCCGAGACCCGAGAGGTACGACGATGATGACTGACGTGGTGGAGTCCAGCGGCAGCCTGCCGCGGCACGACGGGGCCGGCGACGCGAACCCGACCGAGGCAGCGGCGGCCCGGACGGGCACCGACGACTCGACGGCCGCCGAGCGGATCGTGGCCATCCGGGAGCGGATCGACGAGATCGACGGCACCATCATCGCGCTCTGGCAGGAGCGGGCCGCGCTGTCCCAGGAGGTCGGGGCCACCCGAATGGCCGCCGGCGGGACCCGGCTCGTGCTCTCCCGGGAGCGGGAGATCCTGGAGCGGTTCCGTCAGGCGCTCGGCGCGGACGGCACTCAGCTCGCCCTGCTGCTGCTGCGCGCCGGCCGCGGCCCGTTGTGACGCGGCCCGTTGTGACGCGGCCCGCCGGGGCGAGGGGGCCACGGTCGGGCGGTCCGGCGGGGGTGCCGGCAGCCGGGCGGAACGCCCGGCCCGCTGGCGCGCGGGGTGGAAGGCCCGGCCCGCGCTGGCGCGCGGGGCGTACCGCAGGGGCGACGGACGGACGCCGCACCGGCGCGACCGGTCCTGGAAACGACGGACCGTTCTGCCGGCGTCGCACTGACGCCGGCAGAACGGTCCGGACGGATCACGCCTCGTGGGTGGCCACGATCTCCCGCTGCTCGGCGAAGTGGCAGGCGCTCGGGTGGTCCGAGCCCCGCCGGATCTGGAGCAGCGGCACGTCCTGGGCGCACACGTCCTGCGCCTTCCAGCACCGGGTGCGGAACCGGCAGCCCGAGGGCGGGCTCACCGGGGAGGGGACGTCACCGGTGAGCCGGATGATCGCCTTGCTCTCCCGCACCGTCGGGTCCGGCACCGGCACCGCCGAGAGCAGCGCCTGGGTGTACGGGTGCGTCGGCCGCTCGTAGATCTCGTCCTCGGTGCCGATCTCCGCGATCTTGCCGAGGTACATCACGGCGACCCGGTCGGAGAGGTGGCGCACGACCGACAGGTCGTGGGCGATGAAGACGTACGACAGACCGAACTCGGTCTGGAGCTTCTCCAGCAGGTTCATCACCTGCGCCTGGATCGACACGTCCAGGGCCGACACCGGCTCGTCGCAGACGATGACCTCGGGCCGCAGGGCGAGCGCCCGGGCGATGCCGATGCGCTGCCGCTGACCACCGGAGAACTGGTGCGGATACCGGTTGATGTGCTCCGGGTTCAGGCCGACCAGGTCGAGCAGCTCCTTGACCTTGCTCCGGCGGGACCGCTTCGGAGCCACCTCGGGGTGGATCTCGAACGGCTCGCCGACCAGGTCACCGACCGTCATCCGGGGGTTGAGCGAGGTGTAGGGGTCCTGCATCACCAGCTGGATCTGTCGGCGCAGGCGCCGCAGCGCCGACCCGGAGAGCTTGGAGATGTCCTGCCCCTTGTAGAGCACCTGGCCGGAGGTCGGCCGCTCCAGGTTCATCAGGACCCGGGCCAGCGTCGACTTGCCGCAACCGGACTCGCCCACCACGCCGAGGGTCTCGCCGGCCTTCAGCTCGAAGGAGACGCCGTCGACCGCCTTGACCTGACCGATGGTCTTCTTGAACACGACGCCCCGGGTGACCGGGTAGTGCTTGACCAGGTCACGAACCTCGATGATGTTCTCAGTCACGGTTCACGAGCTCCTCGGCGAAGTGGCAGGCGCTGGCCCGGCTGCTGCCGACCTGCAGCAGCGTGGGCACCTTCTCCCGGCACACCGGCTGCGCCATGGGGCAGCGGGGGTTGAACGCGCAGCCCGACGGGATGTTCATCAGGTTCGGCGGAAGGCCCTTGATGGTACGGAGCTCCTGCCCCTTCTCGTCCATCCGCGGGATCGAGTTGAGCAGGCCGAGGGTGTACGGGTGCGCCGGCTTGGCGTACAGGTCGTACACGTCGGCTTCCTCGACGATCCGGCCGGCGTACATGACCGCGATCCGGTCCGCGACGTCGGCGACCACGCCGAGGTCGTGGGTGATCAGGATCATGCCCATCTGCCGCTCCCGCTGGAGCTCGCCGAGCAGGTCCATGATCTGGGCCTGCACGGTCACGTCCAGCGCGGTGGTCGGCTCGTCGGCGATCAGCACCTCGGGGTCCAGCGCCAGCGACATCGCGATCATGGCGCGCTGCCGCATACCACCCGAGAACTGGTGCGGGTAGTTGCTGTACCGGCCCTTGGCGTTCGGGATCTTCACCTGGTCGAGCATCTCGATCGCGCGCTTCTTGGCGTCCGCCCGGCTCATGCCGCGTCGGACGCGGAACTGCTCGGCGATCTGGAAGCCGACGGTGAAAACTGGGTTGAGGGCGGAGAGCGAGTCCTGGAAGATCATCGCAATGCCTTCGCCCCGGATCCGACGCCGCTGCTCGGGGGACATCTTGAGCATGTCCTTGCCGTGGAAGCGGATCTGGCCACCGGTGACGAAGCCGGGCGGGGTGTCGAGGATGCCCATGACGGTCTGCGCGGTGACGCTCTTGCCGGAGCCGGACTCGCCGAGCACGGCGAGGGTCTCCCCCGCGTCGACGTGGTACGTCACTCCGTTGATGACCTTGGCGACGCCGTCCCGGGTACGGAACTCCACCCGCAGGCCGTCGACCTCGAGCAGCCGGCCCGTGGGGCGGCCGTCACCGGCCGCTGCGGACTGCTCGGACACGAGAATGTCGGACAACTCAGTTCCCCTATCGGAGCTTCGGGTCGAGGGCCTCGCGCACCGACTCGCCGAGCATGACGAAGCTCAGCACGGCGGCGACGAGGAACGCGGCGGGGAAGAACAGCAGATAGGGCGCGACTCGGATCAACTGCTGCGACTCGCTGATCATGATGCCCCAGGACACGACGGGGGTCTTCAGACCGATACCCAGGAAGGAGAGCGTGGCCTCGGCGCCGATGAAGGAGCCGACCATGATCGTGCCGTACACCAGGATCGGCGCGAGGCAGTTGGGCAGCAGGTGCTTGAAGATGATCCGGCCGGTGCCGGCGCCCAGCGCCCGGGCCGCGACGATGTAGTCGGCCTCCTTGGTGGCCAGCACCGAGGAGCGCATCAGCCGCATCACGACCGGCCAGCTCAGCACGGTCAGCGACATGATCACCAGCGCCATGATCATCCACTCGCTGTTGTCCGTGCCCGAGCCGTTGAAGGTGGTCAGGATGACGATCGAGCCGAGCACGAACGGCAGGCCGAAGAAGACGTCCGCGATCCGGGAGAGCAGCGCGTCCACCCAGCCGCCCCGGAAACCGGCGACCATGCCCATGGTGCCGCCGATCAGCAGGGTGCCCATCACGGAGAGCAGCGCCACCACGATCGAGGCGCGGGCACCGTAGATCGTCCGGGCGAACACGTCCCGACCCTGGAAGTCGTAGCCGAACCAGGCGTCCGCCGACGGCTTCACGATGCTGCGGGACAGATCGCCGTTCACCGGGTCGCCGGAGGTGAACAGCGACGGGAAGGCGGCCATCACCACGAACAGCAGAATGAACACGGCGGAGATCCAGAACAGCGGCTTCCGGCGCAGGTCGTACCAGGCGTCGCCGAGCAGGCCGCGCGGCTTCTGCTGCTTCTGCGCGCTCTCGGGGAGACCGGCGTTGGCCGGAGCGGTCGGCTGCTCGATGCGGGGGGTGCTGACAAGCGATGCAGCGCTCGGGTCACTCATAGCGAATCCTCGGGTCCAGGGCGGCGTAGAGCAGGTCCACCAGCAGGTTCATCAGGAGGTAGACCATCACCAAGACCACCACGATGCCGACAACGGTAGCGCTCTCCTTGGTGACGATCGAGCGGAGGACCTGGCGGCCGACACCGTTGATGCCGAAGATGCCCTCGGTCACGATCGCGCCACCCATCAGGGCGCCGAGGTCGGTGCCGAGCAGGGTGACGACCGGAATGAGCGAGTTGCGCAGCAGGTGCACGCCCACCACCCGGCGCATCGGGAGACCCTTGGCGATGGCGGTACGCACGTAGTCGGCGCGGCGGTTCTCCGCGATGCTGGTGCGCGCCACCCGGGCGATATACGCCATCGAGGCGCTGCCGAGCACGAAGCCCGGCAGGATCAGCTCGGTGATCCGCATCTCAGAGGAGACGGTGGGGGTGACGATGCCCCACTTGACGCCGAAGAACCACTGGAGCACGAAGCCGATGACGAAGACCGGCAGCGCGATCAGGAAGAGGGTGGAGACCAGGACCAGATTGTCCAGGAAGCCGTTGCGCCGGAGACCGGTCAGGACGCCCGCGCCGAGACCGATCACGGCCTCGATGCTGAGCGCGACCACCGCCAGCTTCAGGGTGTTCGGGTACGACGTCGCGATGATGTCGCTGATCGGCCGGCCACTGTAAGTGGAGCCGAAGTCACCCTGGAAAAGATTCTTCATATAGCTGGCGTACTGCACCCAGATCGGCTGGTCGAGGTGGTACTTCTCGGTCATCATCGCCACGTAGTTCGGCGGGCAACCGCGGTCGCCACACTTGCCGGCGAAGGGGTCTCCGGGCACCGACCAGACGAGCCAGTAGATCAGGAACGTCGTACCGATGAACACCGGCACGAGTTGCAGCAGCCGTCTCAAGAGATAACGGCCCATGGGGTGGTCCTCCAGAAGGGGTGCGCGTCGGGTCGGCCGACACGGTGGTGACAACGTGCGAGGGGTTTGTTGTACACCCCCTCGCGGAACGGCCCCGGGTCGGGCCCACCTGTAGGCGAGCCCGACCCGGGGTCAGATCGTTCGGATCAGAGCTCGACCGAGCTGATGTCGAGCTCGCCGACGTTGGTCAGCTCCATCTTCTTGATCTTGTCGGAGTGCCCGGACTGCTGGCCACCGAAGTAGACCGGGATGGCCGGGACGTCCTGGTCGATGAGCTGAACGGCCTCAGCGAACAGCTTGTGCGACTCCTCCAGGCTGGGGGCCGCGAGGGCCGCCTTCGCCTTGGCGTCGACCTCCTTGTTGCTGTAGCTGCCGTCGTTGGAGGAGCCATTGGTCACGTAGAGCGGCATGACCCAGTTCTCCACGTCCGGGTAGTCCTGCTGCCAGCCGGCCCGGTACATGCCGGTCATCTTCTTGGCCTTGATGTTGGCCCGGAAGACCGCGAAGGTCGGCACGCCGACGGCGACGGCGTCGATGCCCAGGGTGGTCTTGATCTGCTGGGCGACGGCCTCCATCCACTCCTTGTGGCTGGCGTCCGCGTTGTACGACAGGGTCAGCTTGCCGGTGAAGCCGCTGGACTCCGCGAAGAGCTTCTTGGCCTCGGTCGGGTCGTACTTGCAGACGGTGCAGTTGCCCGGCTCGGCGCCCGGGGTCAGCGGGTTGGCCCAGCTGTCGGCCGGCTTCCGGTTACCGAAGAAGATCTTGTCGGTGATGTCCTGCCGGTTGATCGACAGCGAGATCGCCTTGCGCAGCTTCGGGTCCTGGAAGCGCTTGTCGTAGAGCGGGAAGGAGATGATTCCCGTCGACGGGGTGGTGGCAGCGATGGCCTTGTCGCCCAGGTCGTTCTTCCACTTGTCACCGGCCAGCGACGAGACCGGCACCTGCTGCATGAAGTCGATGTTGCCGGAGACCAGGTCGTTGTACTCGGCCGTGTCGTCCTGGTAGATCTTGACGGTGACGTCCTTGACCTTCACCTTGTCGCGCAGGTTGTAGTCATCGAAGCGGGTGAGCTTGATGTCGACGTCGTCCTGCCACGAGACGAACTTGACCGGGCCGTTACCGATCGGGTTCTTGCCGAACTTGTCCGGCTCCTGGCTGAAGAAGGCGTCCGGCATCGGCACGAAGGCGCTGTAGCCGAGCTTGGTCGGGAACACCGCGGTCGGCGCGTTGAGGGTGACCTCGAAGGACCAGTCGTCGAGGACCTTGAGGCCGGACATCTCCTTGGCCTTGGGCTCCGGCGCCTTCTCGCCCTCCTTGGCGGGCTCGGTGTAGACGTCGTCGAAGCCCTGGATGTCGGCGAAGAAGCTCGCGTTCGTCGCGCCGTTCGGGCCGTACGCCCCCCAGTTCCAGGCCTTGACGAAGTTCTCGGCCTTGACGGGGGTGCCGTCGTGGAACTTGGTGTTCGGCTTGATCTTGATCGTGAAGACCTTGGAGTCCTTGGTCTCGATCGACTCGGCAAGGGCGTTCTGCGGAGCGCCACCGTTGTTCGGGTACTCGACCAGCCCGGTCCACAGGTAGTCGACGATCCGGCCGCCACCGGTCTCGGTGGTGTTCGCCGGAACCAGGGGGTTCTGCGGCTGGGTGCCGCCGAGAATAATCGCGCCATCCGTGCTGGCGTTGGGCTCGTTGCCGCCACCGCCACCGCTGGAGCAGCCGGACGCGACGAGCGCGAACGCCGCGCCCACCGCGAGCGCGCCGCTCGCCCGCTTCGAGACTCTCATTCCGAGGGGCCTCCTCTTTCTAACCTGGTTCCGTCGTGAATTTCACGCACGTCTGGGGGGTGACACCGACCGCCGACCCGAATCACGGGTCGCCGGTTTACCGCAGAGGAAATCGGGACACCCCAGGGGCGCCGATCCGCCGGGCACCGCACCCCGGCGCACAGCACCAAGCAGGGCCAGCGGCCACTCAACGTCACATCGAGGCGACGTCGAGTGATGATCGGCAGGCCCGACGAGGTGCCACACCCCAGGGGTGAGGTGCTGCCACTGTGACACTCACCGGCCCATTCCGTGAAGGTGCCGTTATCAAGCCGTTAGTTGGCTGCCGCGTTGCCGATACTTGAGAAAAGATCATGATAGGGGCGAGTCGTACCACTCTGAACAGGTAAGACACGGTCACGCCGGGCCGGGCACCCGCGTAGGCTCGGTGGCCGTGAGCTTCCCCGCCTCCGCTCCGGCGCTCCCCGACGTCCGTCGGGCCCTGGCCGTATTTGCCCATCCGGACGATGTCGACTTCGGCTGTGCGGGCACGATCGCCGGCTGGGTGGACGAGGGTATCGAGGTGGCTTACCTGATCGTGACCCGAGGTGGTGCCGGCGGGTTCGACGACAGCCCGCGCGAGGAGATGCCCGCCCGGCGCGACGCGGAGCAGCGGGCGGCGGCCGCCGTGGTCGGCGTACACCGGGTCGAGTTCCTCGACGGCCACCCCGACGGCACCCTCGTACCCAGCCGGGAACTGCGCCGCGACATCGCCGCCGGAATCCGCCGGTTCCGGCCGGACCGGGTGCTCACCAGCTCCCCGCTGCGCCGCTGGGACCTCCTCACCGGGCCGAGCCACCCCGACCATCTGGCCGTCGGCGAGGCCGCCACCTGCGCGGTCTACCCCGACTCGCGCAACCGCTTCGCCTTCCCGGAGCTGCTCACCGAGGGCCTGGAGCCGTGGGTGGTCCGGGAGATCTGGTACGCGGGCGGCCCCGGACCGGACCACGTCGTCGACGTGACCGACCAGGTCGACCGGAAGATCGCCGCGATGCGGGCGCACCACTCCCAGACCGCGCACATGGACGTTGCGGCCTGGGTACACGACCTGCTCGGCACGATCGCCGACGACGCCGGACTCCCCGCCGGCCGGCTGGCCGAGGCGTTCACCGTGCTGCGCACCGAGTAA